>CAZFCX010000064.1:236-591 GCA_964517825.1 uncultured Bdellovibrionales bacterium | reverse complement strand
GAGTATAATGAATGGTTGGACTGGTTCAACAAAAATACTTTAACAAAGGAGATACTATGAAGATACTTAGCGATCCTCAGGGAAAATCCGTCGGAAAAGCAAGGCTATTATATTTTTCCATTGAAGACTGCGAATGGGACTGGAAAGAAAATCCTAACGTTCGAAGAGAATGGATAGATATAAAGCCTAATCAGGAAATAGTCCAGAAAAAAGCAATCGAAATAATACAAAAACGACAGTTAGGCAAATATCCTGTTGCAAAAGCTGATGCCGTGTTACTTGGTGAATACAACTTAACCAACAAAACAAAATTTCCATCAGGATTTTATACTGACGTATGGATGGCTGTACAGTT
>CAZFCX010000064.1:0-226 GCA_964517825.1 uncultured Bdellovibrionales bacterium | reverse complement strand
ACTCTTTTTTAATTGACCGCCGCCTTTGCTCAATCGAGCAGCCGGCGGTTTTATTTTTCTCAATTTTTAAAAGTACTGTTCTTAATCAATATTCAATGATCAAGGATCAATGATCAATAAGAATCTTTATTGTTCACTGATCTCTGTTCACTGTTTTTTAAATTCTCATTATATTTTTGAATTCCCGCATTTTGTATTCCATTTCGCACATTTGCGTAGCGCGCCG
>CAZFCX010000063.1:2728-5641 GCA_964517825.1 uncultured Bdellovibrionales bacterium | reverse complement strand
CCCGCGTTCATCAGTGCCCAAAATCTGGCTGATAGTCCCCCATCCGATTCCAAAAACCGGATGCTGTTTGATTTGTTCCCAGGATTTTTGATAAATATCCGCTCTGATATTAATGTTAGGATCCGGACGATAAACTTCCTGCACAACATTGCCAGCCGTTTTTTCTTTTTCAATATCTTCCAAATTTATATGCCGACAATTATACTGTGCTAATTCAGCGATATTATTAATTTTTTCCGGAACAGCATTATCCATCCCGCCCTGGCAAGCAATCGTAATTTTTTGCAGTCCTCCGGTGCTGGCCGCGCGATTTCCAATTTGAAATCTGGATAGGCCAAAAACATACACGCTGCCGATGCTGAGAATTATTACCGCTGCCACACCGCCCAGCGAACAAAGGAATTTTTTCCAATCCCAATTCGACAGCCTAAAAGAGGCATTAGTCAGCATTATTTTTAAAAATCCGATTGTCACAAACACAGCTCCCAGCCACGCACTGCGGCTGACAGTTAAAATTAAAACTAAAAAAGTAAATGTTAAAAATAAATAATTTAGAAATTGAATAATTGAAAATTGATTGTCACCGCCTTGGCGGGATCCCGATGCGGCGGGAAAAATTGAAAATTGAAAATTGAAAATTTTTGTTTTTTTACTCTGTTGATAAATCAATGTGAATATAGCCGCTAGTAAAAAAACAAGATATATCCCGAACCAGTCCGGTTCTGAAAATGTTCCATTGGGACGGCCCGGCATGACTTCAAAAGAATTTCTGCCGCTTATAAAAAGAATGTTCTGCAAAATTCCATACAGCGTAACTACAACTGCGCTACTCAGAAAAAACGGCAGAACACGTTTCAAATCTTCCGTATTTTGCACATAGATTCTGGCCAGAAAATATAGAACCACGAACGACAACGCCACGATTGCCTGTTTGAAACCGGCGCCGTTCGCCAAACTGCTCAAAAATCCGCCGGCAGCAAAAATGATCGGCAATATGTCAAACCATTTGAACTTCGGAAAAAATTCTTTAGCCGGCAACGGCAACCTTTTGCTGATTCCTCTAATTATCAACGCTATGATTAGAGCCACTGCAAAAAATTGATAGGGCCGGAGAGCCAAACCTAAAATTTTCGGCGCTAAATTTATGTTTTCCAGTGCTAATGATCCGACAAACAGCACAAATGCCCAGCCAGGACGATAGATGGCCAAAAGCAGTCCCAAACCGGCGAAAACTAAAAAATCACTAACATTAGCAAAAGGCAAAAGGCCGATATTGAAAAACCAAATGGCAAAAATTACCAAAATAATATTGGCTAAAATGAGGTAAATTTTGGTTGTTTTGCCTTGGAAACTATTGACAAATTGTTGAAAATATTCTACCATAGCTTATTAAATGAATTTTAACACAACTAAAAAAATAAAAGAAAGAGAGGTGCTTTAAAATGAAAGTAAAAAGTTTTTACGCAAACCCGACTGATGGTGGCATTGAAGGTGCTATAAAAGTTTTGGATGACAAGGTGAATAAAATTGGTAATATTAAAATTCATTCATGTACAGACACTCTCTACCCTAAAATTACTATCTATAGAGAACCGCGATTGGTTCGTGTTATTATCTACGAAGAGTAGTATAATGATAAGATTCTAGATGTACTAGATACGTGGGCAAACAATGTTTGCCCTTTTTTATTTTAAATCTTTTATTATATTCATTACCTTTCCCGCAAATTTTTCCCACGAAAAATGAGTGGCTCTCTCCTTGCCTTTCAGGGAAAGCGCGGCTTTGATGTGATTATTGTTCAAAATATTTCTGATTACCGCTGTAATATCATCTGGTTTTTCCGGATCGCAGTAGAGAACCGCATCACTGCCAACTTCTGGCAGTGAAGAAGTTTTGGAAGTCACCACCGGCGTGCCTTGATTCATGGCTTCCAGAATTGGCATACCAAAACCTTCATAAAAAGACGGGTAGACAAACACACTGGCATTTTTATACAAAGCCGGCAAATCGTTTTGCGGAACCGCATCTAAAAGTTTCGCATTTTTCTTAATTTCCAAATCAACTACAATTTTTTCCGCATCAGTCACAAGCGATTTGAGCTTTGGCATCAGTTTTCCATAAATTGCCAGTTTCGGCACCCAGCCGGCTTGGCCATATTTGTCTTGTAAAATTTTATACGCCTTGAGCACGCCTTCGATGTTTTTGCGGACTTCCAATCCCCCGCCCGCCAGAATATAACCCGGCTTCAGTTTGTATTTTCTCAGCACGCGCTGGCTTTCTTTTTCGGAAACATCTTTTTTATAAATCTCGTCCACATCTATATAGGCTACGCTTATTTTGGCAGCATCAATGCCCAAACGCTGAATTAGATCCTTCTCTGTCCGATGTGAAATAGCAATAATTTTTTCTGCTTTTTTGATTGCGCTGTGAACCAGCATTTGATATATTTTTTTGCGCAGATTATTCAGATATTTGGGGAAAAGTTTGGGAATGATATCGTGAACCAGCATGATATGCTTTGTATCTTTTAGAATAGTAGCTGATTGATAGAGGCTTAAAAAAACATCACATTTGTCCTCTTTGATTTTTTTTGGCAAAAGATAATTTTCCCACCAAATTTTCCGGATTAAGTCATCGCGTTTATATTTAGGCAGAAAAACTTTCTGCTTGAAATTCTTGGGCAACTTTATATCTTTTGGCAATTTTTCCTCCAAATACAAAAAGACTTCAATATCTTTTAACTTTTCACTTTGAACTTTCAACTCACTTAACTTTCGCAGAAAGTTAAGTGTCACCTGCCCTATCCCCGTATTTTGTTTGCGCGCAAACGACGCATTGATTCCGATTTTTGCCATGTTTTTCCGCGAGCGAAGCGAGTGGTAAAAAACATGAGCACCCCGCACCGATTCGCAA
>CAZFCX010000063.1:0-2718 GCA_964517825.1 uncultured Bdellovibrionales bacterium | reverse complement strand
GAATCGGCTGCGGGGCACTTCATTTTCTTAATTATATCCCAAATTAGGCAAAACGAAAAGGACACGATTCTCTAATCTTGTATAAACTTCCAAAATGCTTTACTATATGAAAGGTAAACTATAAACAATAACATTTTTTATGGAAAACAAATCTCAAAAAGTCTGCATTATTGGCTTGGGTTATGTCGGACTTCCGCTTGCCGTTCAATGCGCCCTTAAAGGCTATGAAGTTTACGGCTTGGAAAACGACACTAAGAAAAATGACATGATTAACGCCGGCCAAACTACTATAAACGAAGAATTCTTGGTTGAAAACTTGCCGAAAGTAAAAATTACCGCCACCGCCGATCCGTCCATAATCAAGAAATGCGATATTGTCATAATGTGTGTGCCGACTCCGATCGATGAAAATTATTATCCAGATCTAACACCCGTAAAGGTTGCCAACGAGGCGATTGTGAAAAACCTAAACCCCGGACAACTAGTAATTATTGAATCCACAATAAATCCAGGAGTCTGCGAAGAAGTTATTAAGCCGATGTTTGATGCAGCCGGCTATGAAATTGGCAAAGACTACGAACTGGCGCATTGTCCGGAAAGAATCAATCCTGGAGATCCAAAATGGAACGTCACCAACATTCCCCGCGTTGTTGGCTCTTTCACTAAGAAAGGTTTGGATCAAGCAGTAGAATTTTATGAAAAAGTTATTGACGGACAAATTATGCCGATGAAATCGATCCGCGAAGCTGAAGCCGTCAAAATTATGGAGAACTCTTTCCGCGACATCAATCTGGCTTTTGTAAATGAATTAGCCAAGTCTTTTGATGTTTTGGACATTGATATTGTTGATGTGATCAAAGGCGCTTCCACAAAACCTTTTGCTTTCATGCCGCACTGGCCAAGCCGCGGGGTTGGCGGACACTGCATCCCGGTTGATCCCTATTATCTCATTGAAAGAGCTAAGGCCTCCGGCTTTGATCATGAATTTTTGAAAATTGCGCGCAAAGTCAACAACTCCATGCCGGAATATACTGTGGAAATCTTGCAGGACGCACTCAACAAAGTTAGGATGCCGCTTAATGGAACTAATGTCGGAATCCTGGGCATTTCCTACAAAGCCAACATTGCCGATCTTCGCGAATCGCCGGTCATTAAAATTATCAAACATTTGAAACGCCACGAAGCTAATGTTCTTGTTTTTGATCCCTATACAAAAGAACATTCGACTGCTACCTCACTGGAAGAACTTTTGGAAAAATCAGATGCGCTGATTCTAGCCACCAACCACAAAGAGTTTCTGGAAATCGATCCGGCTCTTTTCAAGAAGCACGATATCAAAGTGCTTGTCGACGGTATGAACGCTCTAAATAAGGAAGAAATAGAAAAACATGGTATACTGTATAAAGGAATAGGACACTAAGAAGCTAAAAGTTCAAAATTCAAAATTCAAAATCATAGAGTCAAGCTTTGCGTGACAACTATTAAAAAATGTTCCGCGAAGCGGAACTCCAAAACTTTTAACTTTGCACTTTTAACTTTCAACTTTAATTTATGTTTCATCTCATCAAATTCATTGTTTGGCTTGTAGGAATTGTTGTGGTAGGATTTTTTGTCTTGCAATATTTTGGCTATGAGGTTAATATGAATTATTTCAATGAAAGCAAGGCGGCCTGTCAGGAAAGACTCAATCAATGCTCCAAAGAACTCATAGAACAAGGAACCAAAAATGCCAAGTGCGATTTCAACTGTTTGGATCCAAAACTTATTATTAAGAAACAATAACAGCAATATGAAGTTAATTATAAACATTCCGGCTTATAATGAAGAAGAAAAAATAGCCGAAACAATAAAAAAAATCCCCCGGCAATTTGCAGGCATTGATGAAGTGCTTATTCAAGTTGTTGATGACGGATCGACAGACAAAACTGTAGAAGAAGCCAAAAAAGCTGGTGCTGATTTGATAGTTTCCTACAAGCCCAACCGGCGTTTAGCCTATTCTTTCAAAAGAGCTATTGAAAATTCGCTGGAAAATGGCGCGGACATTATGGTTAATATTGACGCTGACGGACAATTTGATGCCAATGAAATACCTAAGCTTTTAGAGCCTATTCTTGAAGGAAAAGCCGATATGGTTATTGGCAACAGATTTGGAGAGACAAAGGCTGAAAATATCCCTTGGGTTAGAAAAAGCCTTAATAAATTTGCAGCCGACATTATTGGATTTTTTCTGGGACACGAAACAAATGATCTGACCTGCGGATTCAGGGCGCATAATCGGGAAACCATGCTCAGGCTCAATCTGGTCAACACCCATTTTACTTACACGCAAGAAACTATCATTGATGCAATCGGAAAAAATTTGAAATTAATCTGGGTACCAATAACAGTCACCTACTTTGACAATCGAGAAGCAAAAATTACTAAATCAATTTGGAAATTTGTTGGCAACTCTACTAAAATTATCCTAAAAGCTATTCGCGATGTTCGCCCGCTGAAATTTTTCGGCTGGCCGGGAATATTTTTTATTTCGCTTGGACTTATTGGTATGATATTTTTTGCATTTCACTATTTTCAGGATTTTAAAATAACACCTTACCGAAACTACATCATTTTTTCTTCCATTAGTATTTTTTTAGGAATCCAGCTGGCGATTTTTGCTCTCATCGCTGATATGATCAAATCCAACCGCAAACTGACCGAAGAACAAATGTATCTTTT
>CAZFCX010000062.1:1178-5685 GCA_964517825.1 uncultured Bdellovibrionales bacterium | reverse complement strand
ATACCGAAGAGTACAACAAAAATTGGATGCAGGGAAAATATTATTACAAAAATGACTCGGCCAAAGATTTTGACATGCTCTATGATAATGTCGATAGAAAAATGCTCTTTGAATACAAGGAGATTTTGGAAAAGCGGCCAATGAAAACGGAATTACCGATGGCGATTGCTGAATGTGGAGTAGTGGCCTATGAATTTCTTCTCGATTTCGGATCTTTCCGTGACTTGCAACGGCATCGCGCAATTGTGCAGAGAATGCCGCTGCTGACTTTAAAGCACGGATTTAATAAATGGTATTTGAAATCATTGCCGGAAGATTTGAAAAAGAAAACCGAGGATTTTCTGAAATCACAGGAAGAAAAAATTAAAAAACTTGATATTAGCGAAGAAGAAAGACAATATTATATCGCCATGGGCTATCTGGTGCCTTGCCGTTTTTCAGGCGATCTCAAAGCCTTGGTTTATCTAGCCGAACTTCGTTCAACCAGATTTGTGCATCCGACACTAGTGGAGCAGATTCTCAAAATGATTGCGAGCCTCAAAGAGCTTTTTGCTAAAGATGGATTAGTTTTGCACTTAGACGAGGAACCAAACAGATTTGATATAAAGAGAGGAGAACAGGATATTGTAGAAAAATAATATGACAAATAAAGAAAAAAGCCTGCCTGCCGGTAGGCAGGGAAAATTTATTGCAATTTATGGGATCAATGGCATCGGCAAAACGACCCAAGTTGAAATGCTGGTTGAATATTTAAAAAAGAAAGGCAAAAAGGCAGCGCGGCTGAAATATCCGGTCTATGATTTGGAACCGGAAGGCCCTTTTATTTACAAATATCTGCGCAATCCGCAGTTTAGGAAAAAGAATGAACTTTCTACGCACGAACTGCAAAAAAAATACGCCGACAACCGAAAAAGATATGAAAAAACATTACTCAGCCGGCTCAGAAAAGGTGAGTGGATTGTAGCAGAAGATTATATTGGGACAGGCATTGCCTGGGGACTGACTTGGGGCGGCGAACTTTCTTATCTGGAAAAAATAAATGCAAAATTACTCAAAGAAGACATGACTATTCTGATGGACGGGCAAAGATTTTTGACGGCCGTGGAAAAGGATCATCGCAATGAAATGGAGGGTGAAAGAATCACGATTTGCAAAAATTTTCACAAACTTCTTTCTGAAAAATATGGTTGGTCGGAAGTAAACGCAAATCAATCAATCAAAAAAGTTCAGGCGGAAATAGTGGAAAAAATAAAAATATTATTATAAAAAATATGAATTTTAAAGAATATCAAGAAAAATCCAGAAAAACCGCACTATATCCAAATATTGGAAATAACTTTGTTTATCCGACATTGGGGCTTGCAGGTGAAGCGGGAGAAGTTGCAGAAAAAATAAAAAAAGTTATCCGCGACAAAGAAGGAATTATTGATGATGCAACGCGGGAGGAAATAAAAAAAGAATTAGGCGATGTGATATGGTATCTTTCCCAAATCGCAAGCGAACTTAATTTGTCCTTTGATGAAGTTGCTGAGTTTAATATTGAAAAATTGGCCAGTAGAATGAAAAGGGGTAAACTGCATGGCAGCGGAGACAATCGTTAAGCAATTTTGAATTATTAATTTCGAATTTTGAATAAAATAAAACATTTAAACATCAAGATTTGATTTAAAATTTAGAATTTAAAATTAAAAATTTGGAAACTTAATCTACAACAAAAAGTATAAATTATTTGTAAAATTATTTAAACGCATATGCCTAAATATATTCCCGTGATTGGCATGGAAATTCATGTGGAGCTTAAAACGGATTCCAAGATGTTTTGCAGTTGCAAAAACGCTTTGGGGCATGAAAAAGAACCAAATATTCACATCTGTCCGGTTTGCACCAGTCAGCCGGGAACTTTGCCTGTTCCCAATGAACAGGCGATCAAATTTGTGCAACTGGCCGGGCTGGCTCTCAATTGCGAGCTGAATCTCAAATCTAAATTTGACCGCAAAAATTATTTCTATCCGGATTTGCCGAAGGGATATCAGATTTCGCAATACGATCAACCGCTCTGCGGCAAAGGCCATCTGAATATTGGCGGAAAAGAAATCGGCATAACACGCATCCATCTAGAAGAAGACACGGGAAAGTTAATTCACCCCAAGGGAGCTGATCACACTTTGGTTGACTACAATCGGGCTGGAGTTCCGCTTATGGAAATGGTGACTGAACCAGACATTGAAAACGGCGAACAGGCGCGCATCTTTTGCACAAAATTTCAGCAAATTTGCCGCTATTTGAACATTTCGGATGCTGATATGGAAAAAGGCAACATGCGCTGCGAAGTCAATTTGTCTTTGCATAAAGAAGGCGAAGACAAACTAAGCGGAACGAAAGTTGAAGTTAAAAACATCAATTCTTTCAAATTTGTCGAGAAAGCCATTAATTATGAAATAGAAAGGCAGGCTGAGCTTCTAGAAAAAGGCGAAAAGATTGTGCAGGAGACGCGCGGTTGGGACAGCATAAAAAACGTGACTGTTTCCCAGCGTAAAAAAGAATCGGCGCATGACTATCGATATTTCCCGGAACCGGATATTCCGCCAATGGAATTCACCCAACAGTACGTGGAAAAATTAAAAATGGCTTTGCCGGAACTTCCAGATGACAAAGAAAAAAGATTTGCCAGCGAGTATAGGCTAAATGAAAAAGACGTTCAAATTCTAACAGCTCAAAGCGATTTAGCGGAATATTTCGAACAGGTTGTCTGCGAGATAAAAGAAAAAATAAATTCACACGAAGTTGAATCTCCAGAGGACAAAGTCACCAAGCTGGCCGTCAATTATATTATTTCCGAGCTCAGAAAACACTTGGTGGAAAACAAGCATGAAATCAAAGACTTGAAAGTTACGCCGGAAAATTACGCTGAATTTATCGGAATTGTAGCTGATGGCAAAATAAATTCCAGCGCGGCGCAGACAGTTCTCAAAGAGATGTATCACACCGGCGGCGATCCGTCGCAAATTATCGAAGAAAAAAATTTGGGACAGATGGAAGATTCTTCCGAAATCGAAGCGGCTGTTGAAAAAGTTATTGACAATAATGAAAAATCGGTGCAGGATTATAAGTCCGGCAAGCAAAATGCCCTGCAATTTTTGATGGGCCAGGTCATGAAAGAAACCGGAGGCAAGGCTCATCCGATGAAGGTGATTGAAATATTGAAAAATAAGTTAGGGTAATAAAGATAAAGTTCATTTTAAAAGGAGGGACTGCGTAATGTTTGAAAAAATTGAAATAAGCAGGTGTCTTGATCATAAATTTAGACTTATCATTCCTCAAAAAATAATAAAAACCAGAGGAATAAAGAAAAAAGTCTATTTAGCCAATGTAATTGATCAGGAAGGTGGGCATCCGATAACGCGAATTTATTATAAGAAACCAGCAGAAGAAACGACATTGGAAATTGATGTTAAAACTAGTCGTGGGGTAAGTAGAATTACTTTACCGCCAATTATTAGAAAAAACTCCTTTTCTTTTTATTATGGAAAAAGTGTCATGGTATTAGATGCAGGAACATATATGGAGATATTGCCATGGCCAAGTATGTGAAACCGGGTGTTAGAAATCTTTTCTAGCACCCAGTTTTTGTTTATTAACCGGCCTAACCAATGAGAAGTTGACGTGGATTTCGGTTATTGATATATATGATCATTATATTATTTTATAAATTTTTGTACGGCTTTTTCAATCTCGGCATAATCTTTTAGCCACAAAATTCTTTTATCTTTTTTAAACCAAGTCATCTGACGTTTGGCGTAGTGGATGATGTCAAAGTATAATTTATTCATCATCTCATCAAGAGATATTTTTTTCTGCAGATATCTGGCAATCCAGCGGTATTCTAGACCGAAATATTCCAGCCGTTCCCATGAGACGCCGTTTTTATTAAGGTTCTGAATTTCCTCAATCATTCCAATGCTAAATCGTTGTCCCAAACGTTTTTTTATTTTTTCATCCAAAATTTCTTTCGGAACGTCAATTCCAATCTGCAGGAAATTGTATTTAGTATCTCGTATCTTGTATCTTGCAGGAACCTTACCGAGCGTTTTGCAGATTTCGATTGCGCGAATCAAGCGCACTTTATTTTTTGCGTCAATATTCTCAGCTCGCTCCGAATCCGTTTTTTTGAGCATGGCAAAAAGTTCTTCTGTGGATTTATTACGTAATAAATTACGTAATTCGGTGTCGGGTTTTACTTCCGGAAGCTGTACGTTATCGACAATAGATTGGATCCAAAAACCGGTGCCGCCACAAATGATGGGAATTTTTCCGCGTTTTAAAATGTCTTTTATTTTTTTCTCAGCCAATTTTTTGAAATGCGAAATATTAAATTCTTCATTCGGGTCGGCAACGTCGATTAAGTAATGCGCAATGCCTTCGGAAAAAAATATTTCATTTTGTTTGAAAATTGAAAATTGAGAATTGAAAATTGGGCTGGATTTGTCCCTGATTACTTTTCCCGTTC
>CAZFCX010000062.1:0-1168 GCA_964517825.1 uncultured Bdellovibrionales bacterium | reverse complement strand
GATTTTTTATCGGGATCCTTCGACTCGCTACGCTCACTCAGGATGACAGGTTCCAAAGAACCTATCACTTTTCCCGTTCCCAAATCCATGCCCCTATATATCTGCCGGCTGTCAGCCGAAATAATTTCACCATCGAATTTTTTGGCCAATTTGATTGCCACATCAGATTTCCCTGAGGCTGTCGGACCTAAGATTACGATAATTTTATTCATATCATTTTTCTTAAAAATTTTTCTCTCCTCTTTTTTTCTTCTTGATCAATCGGATCGTCGAGGCAATAGGCAGCTGTGCCGGAACGGGGAGAATATTTGTTTATATAAGCTTCATTATATTTTACTTTTTGAAAAACTTTTACGGATTCCTGAAAATCCTTTTCTGTTTCTCCTGGAAAGCCGACAATCACATCAGTAGTAAAACTTACACCAGGAATTATTTTTCGGGCTGTTTTTATCAAATCCAGATAATGTTTTTGAGTATACGGCCGGTTCATGGCTTTTAGGATCTTGTTGCTACCGGACTGAATAGGCAAATGAATTTCACGGGAAATATTTTTATTTTTGGCGATAACCCCCATCAATTCCTGGGAAAAATCCTTGGGATGTGAAGTGAGAAACTTAAAAATTATCTGTGGAAATTTTTTAGCCAGAAAATCTAATAATTTTGGGAAATTATTTTTCTTGTCGCAGTAGGAATTCACATTTTGTCCCAGCAAAACTATTTCTTTATATTTTTTCTTGGCCAATTTTTCTATTTCTAAAACTATATCCTTTTTTGATCTGGAAACTTCGCGTCCGCGGGCATAGGGCACAACACAGTAGGAACAAAAATTATTGCAGCCGGTCATAATCGGCACAAGAGCAACATATTTATTGGAATGTTTAGGGGATATTGCCAAGTAAGATATATTTTCTTTGACCAGCTTATCATGTGCCGGAATTTCCAATTTCCAAACAATTTTCAATTATCCAATTTTCAAATTCTTTAAAATTATTAATTATAAAAAACAAATCAACTTTATTTTTTAATCTTTGCCGGACATCTTTTCTGTTGGCCAAACAGCCGGTGAGAACAATTTTTTTATCTTTATAATTTTTCTTAAGAACATGAATCATACTGTAGGCTCTGTTTTCGGCAGTTTGTTTGACTCCGCAAGTGTTGAAAACAACCA
>CAZFCX010000061.1:0-5894 GCA_964517825.1 uncultured Bdellovibrionales bacterium | reverse complement strand
AAAATGTTATCCTAACTCTATAAAAAGGCTTTTAACAGGAAAATATTATGCAAAAAAAGAAAATATTTATTGAAATACCTGTTCCGGATCAAGTCCAGAAAATATTGGCGCAAAAAATCGCCAGATGGTCTGATTTGCCAATTAAATGGGCCAAAAAAGAAAGTCTTCATATAACCGTATCTTTCGTGGGCTATGTCGATGAAAGCGTTGTGCCCGACATATGTTTAAAAGCCAAGGAAGCTGCCGCGCAAATTGAATCTTTTGAAATCGTATTTAACCAGATCAGACTTATGCCGGATGCCGAAAATTCGAAATCAATCGCGCTGACAGGTCAGCCAAGCAAAGAATTAGGCGGTCTGAATGAAGCGATTGAAGAAGCTCTTGAAATGCATCCTCAAAAGCACAACCAATTTGCCCCACACATAACCTTAGGCAGAATTAGGAAATTAAAATGGGATGAAATTCCGGAAAAACCGGTTATTGAAGAAAAAATTAGTGTCACTATGACTGCCGACGCCGTTTTAGTTATGGAAAGTAAGGGAGGGGGAGCAGCTTATTCTGTTCTGGAACAATGCGAGCTTTTGTAAAATTAATAAAATAACCAAGAAACAAGAAATAATCACCAAACAAATTACAAAATCCAATTTTCAAAATAACAAAAAAATGGTTTGATTATTGGAATTTGATTACTGGGTATTATTTGATGTTTGTATCTTGGTTTATTGTATCTTTGTGAATATTTTAGACATAAGAATCGACAACTTAAAAAAAGACGAAATTATTCTAAAAATAAAGAGCTATTTAAATGAGCCAAAGTTTCATCAGATTGCGACAGTTAACGCGGAGTTTATTTTACAAGCTCAAAAAGATAATGATTTTAAAAATATTTTAAATAATTGTGATTTGAATGTGGCAGATACGATCAGTATCCGCTATGCGTTTTTGCGCTTCGGAAAATGGTTAAAAGCCAGAATTGCTGGTGCAGATCTGATGCACGAAATTTTGAAAATAGCGAACGAAAAAAAGTTGTCAGTCTTTTTGGCTGTCAATAAAAATGGACTAAGTTCCTATGAAGAAATTATAAAAGTACTTTCCCAAAAATATCCCAATATAGAATTTGGCGGAGCTAGCCTGGACCCTTTGAGTTTTTCTTCATACAATATACTAAATACTAAATACGAAATACTATTTTGCAACTTCGGCGCGCCATACCAAGAAAAGTTTATCAATTGCGTAAAAAATGATATACTGGGAGTGGCCATGGGAGTGGGTGGCAGTTTTGATTTTGTAACAGGAAAAGTGAAAAGAGCGCCTAAAATAATGCGCTATTTTGGCTTAGAATGGCTCTGGAGACTTATCCAAAAACCACCTGACAGACCAAGAAGATGGAAAAGAATCTGGAACGCTGTTATTATTTTTCCCATAAAAGTATTAATTAACAAAAAATGATAATTTCAGTTGTTTTATTTTTAATAATATTATTTTTTATTGCCATTGTAAGCTTTCTTATTGATGACAATAAAAATGAAAAAAATATGACATCAAAAACAAAACTAATAAAAACAATCTATCTCTACTTGGTTGCAGCAGTCAGTCTTATTTTTGTGGCTGTTGGCTTAGGAACACTGCTTAACACGGGGCTTAAATATTCTATCTTTCCGGAAGCCGAAAAGAAAAGTTATTATGAATGCAACAATCAACCACCGGTAGCATCTGTTATTTCCAAAGAAGGTGCGACAACGGAGCAGAAAGTTCAGATAGATGCGCTTTTGGCTGACTATCAAACATGGAAAGAAAGCCAGTCTGGCGACAATTGCATCCGTCCGGCCAGGCAGAACAAAATCATCGATGCTATAACTATGGTCATTATAGCCTTGCCGATCTGTTTGTTTCACTGGATGTTGATTCGCAGAAATAAAAAAGAGGAAAGTGAAGAATAATTTTATGAATAAAAAAGTCAGAGTCAGATTTGCGCCGTCGCCAACAGGCTATATGCATGTTGGAAATTTTCGGACAGCTCTATATGCCTATCTTTTTGCCCAGAAAAATGACGGCGAATTTATTTTACGCATTGAAGATACTGATCAAAAAAGATATGTGCAGGACGCTTTGGAAAAACTGATTGAAATAATCAATTGGGCCGGTTTTAAATATTCAGAAGGAGTTTTTATTGAAGACGGAAAAGTTGTTCAGAAAGGAGATTTTGGACCATATATTCAGTCAGAACGGCTGGAATTATATAAGAAATATGCTGAGCAATTGGTTCAGGAAGGCAAAGCCTATTATTGTTTTTGTACCCTTGAATGTTTGGAAAAAATGCGAAACGAGCAAATAGCCCAAAAGCAGGCTCCTATGTATGATAAGCGTTGCCATAAGCTTTCCAAAGAAGAAACTAAGGAAAAAATAAAAAAAGGCGAAAAATATGTCATCCGACAAAAGATAAACACAGAAGGCTTTACGGAATATGAAGACATGATCCGCGGAAAAGTCAAAATAAAAAACGAACTGCTGGATGATCAAGTTTTGCTCAAATCGGATGGCTATCCAACCTACAATTTTGCCAATGTCATTGACGATCATCTGATGGAAATTTCCCACGTCATTCGCGGCGAAGAATATGTTTCCAGCACGCCAAAGTATATCCAATTATATGAAAATTTTGGCTGGGAAGTTCCTGTGTTTGCGCATTTGCCGCTTTTACTTAATGCGGACAAATCCAAACTTTCCAAACGCCAAGGCGATGTGGCTGTGGAAGATTATATTAAAAAGGGCTATTTAAAAGAAGCTATTATAAATTTCGTGGCGCTTTTAGGCTGGAATCCGGGGGAGGGCAGCACGCAGGAAATTTTTTCTATGGACGAACTAATAGAAAAATTTGATTTGGCCAAAGTTCACAAGGCCGGTGCGGTTTTTGATCTCAAAAAACTGGATTGGCTGAATGCTCAATATATCAAGAAAATGAGCCCGGATGATATATATCAAAATGCATTGATATTTATGAAAGAGAAAGATTTCTATAGGACCTGGAGCAGGGGAGAGAGAGCTGGCAATGAAAAAGATCAGGCAGATTTTATTAAAAAAGTTCTGACTGTTGAAAAAGAGCGGCTGACAAAATTTTCCGATGTCGGCAAAGAAAATAAATTTTTCTTTCAGGATATTTCTTATGAAAAAGAATTGTTGCGCTGGAAAAAAAATAGCGACGCGGAAACCAAACAGGCTCTGGAAACCGCCGGCAAAGTTTTGGAAGAAATTTCAGACAGCGATTGGGAACTCAAGAATCTGGAAACTAAATTATTGGAAGCAGCCGGAGAAAAACGCGGCGATCTGCTTTGGCCGCTCCGGGCAGCTCTCACTGGCGAACAAAAATCGCCGTCACCATTTGAAGTAGCTTGGGTGCTGGGAAAAAAGGAAAGCGCGAATAGAATAGAAAAAGCCCTGAGATTGTTTTAATTAAGCTATTTTTTACAATATTTTTGAAAAAAAATAAAATAAAAATAAATATTTTGATCAATAAAAAAATAATCTTTTTGGGATTGTTTGTTTTGTTTTTTTTCGGAATTGTTTGTTTTGAATATGCAAAAGCGGAAACGGACTGCAATGTTTTGAGCGGAGACGAAAAAGACAAATGCGAAGAGCTGGAACGTAAAGAGGAATTGTACACTCAAATGATTGAAATAAAGAGGAAGCAAAAAGAAACCCTGGAAAACCAGCTTTCCATAAACAAATTAACTATGGAAAACCTGGAAGAACAAATCAAATCCAACACGCAGCAAATCAGCGATTTAAATGAGCAGATAATCAAACTGAAAAAACAGATCCAAGAAAAAGAGACACTGCTTGTTTTTCAAAAGAAAATGCTGGCCGACATAGTCCAGACTTATTATGAAACCAACAGGGCAGGCCTTCTGACAGCCTATCTTTCCGGTGAAAACATAGCTTCCTTTATTGTGAAGAAAAACAGGCTTGCGCAAACCGGGGATAAAATAAAAGAACTGGTCAAATCGATTTCGGGGACAAAAAAAGACATGGAAAACGAAACAAGAGATCTTGATTCAAAAAAAACTGAGTTTGTTTCAAAAAATGAAGAATTGGAAAATAAAAACAGCACTCTGGAAGCAAAAAAAAGGCAAAATCAAAGTTTACTGAATGAAACTGCCGGCGATGAAGCGCGCTATGAAAAATTGCTGGCAAGAGTTCAGAGTCAGAAGCAAGAACTTTTGGATATCGATCAATTTTTTGCCTCCAGCGGACTAAGCGCCGATTCTTATCCAAAACCTGATTCCAAATACTTTGCCTCTACTGATTGGTTTTATTATCAATGGGACAAACGTTGGGGAGATGACAATATTGGAAACACAAGAACTAAAATGAAAAGCTACGGCTGCGCAGTAACTGCGGTGTCGATGGTTTTTACCAAACACGGACTTTCTATGACACCGGGAAAACTTGCCAATGAACCGATTTTTTCTGGAGACCTGATAAATTGGTATGATGCAAAAGATTGGGAAAAAAATTGGCCGATACCAAATTCAAAATACGGATATGCCCATGGAAATATAAATTGGTCATCTGTGGACAGTGAGATAAAAAAAGGCAATCCGGTCATTGTGTATATCAAAAGAACAAATGGCGGCGGACATTATGTGGTAATACATCACAAGGATTCAAAAGGGAAGTATGTGGTTCACGATCCGTATTTTGGATCCAATATATTCCTGGATACGTCCAGAGCTTTAGTGGGAGCGCTGGGTTCTTCAAGTAAGACCAGCGTGGATCAGATGATAGTTTATAAAAAATAAGATTGTTTTTAAAGTTATTTTTATAAATTGCCTGCAGGGGTTGTGCGACATTAGGCAGGCATCTATTTTTTAAAAAAGGAAACAAAAAGCCAGTCCTTGAATTGTCCAGGCAGACTAGGTTTCAACTCTTTGATAATAAGATATTAATAACAATAGATTAGGTGCAATTGTATAAATTCAGATTTTTATAAATCTGAATTTTTTGTTTGAAAAATTTTTCTTTTTTAAAAAATTTTTTAAATTTATTTTTTTATTTTTTATTTAATTATTTCCTAAAAAATTATCATGGGCCAAGAGTCGGAATGATTTGAGTGGTTTCGGGGATAGGTAGATGTATGCCTAAGTTGGTTCATTTTTGCCACAGGTCAAAATAGGGCATCTTTTTTCGCAAATGAAGGCTTTCGGGGATACATAGATGTATCTGGTTTGGGGAAAACTCAAGGCAAAACCGCCTGGAAATTTTTTAAATTTTTTGTTTATATATAAATTTAAAAATGAAACGGATTTTTTAAAAGTTAAAGCCGGAAGATTGATATGAAAAACACAGGGAGCTTAAGGAGATAAGAATATCAGTTTTTCGGTGTTTAAAAGTGCTAAGACTGTTTTAATAAGGTTTGGTTTTAGATACAATGTCGCAAAAGATATATTGTGCGACATTGTATCTGTATCTCAGACAGGCTAAAAATCAATCCTCCCCTCTAAAATACAGCCAAGCATTTGCCTTAATGGTTTGAAAGAAAATAATAAAAATAAAAATAAAAACAGGGTTATTTCTTTTCCCCGTTTCTATATATGCATTATTCTTTTTTCGATTTAAAAATTTTCTAAATTTATTATAATTTGCCTTTTATTTTTTATCGCTGTTCCCTTTCCTATATCCCTCAATCGCCTTTTTGAGAGCATTGGCAGCCAAGTTGCTGCAATGCATCTTGATGGCTGGCAGGCCGCCCAGCTCATCAGCCACCATCTCATTGGTAATTTTCAAAGCTTCATCCAATGTTTTGCCTTTGGCCATATCTGTAGCCACAGATGATGTGGCAATAGCTGCGCCACAGCCCAAAGTTTCAAATTTGATGTCTTCTATAATTTCCTCGC
>CAZFCX010000060.1:934-5916 GCA_964517825.1 uncultured Bdellovibrionales bacterium | reverse complement strand
ATCAAAGTCACGTTCAAAGCACCGCGTTCTTTGTCATACAGTGTTGTCATGCCTATTTTTTTTCCAAGTATAAATTTATTCATTGTGTTTATTGCTGTTATAACCCCACTAATATACTAATCCTATACGAATATACTAAAGAAAAGTATTTTATTAGTATATTAGTAAAATATTCGTAAATTAGCCGGTGTATAAAAAATACTGGCTCTCAGCCAGCATCATTCCGATCTATCGGAATTTAGCTAGTTGAGTATCACGTCAATCATGAGTGACATGACTTTAACTAGAACTTATTCGCATGTGCCCCGTTCGTAGTGGGGCTCCGCTGAAAGCGGATAACTACATTTTTATCTCCACATCCACTCCGGCTGGCAAATCCAAACTGGTCAGATTTTCAATTGTTTTCGGATTTGGATTCCAAATGTCAATCAGACGCTTGTGGATCCTCATTTCATACTGATCTCTGGAATTCTTATACACAAATGTCGATTTATTGACGGTCACTTTGTGAATTTCAGTAGGAAGAGGAACCGGACCGGTTATCTGGGATCCTGAGCGTTCCGCTGTTTCCACAATTTTTCTGGCTGATTGGTCGATGACTTTGTTGTCATAGGCCTTGATCTTAATCCTGATTCTTGTGGATAATTGTTCTGAATCTGTTTTTTTCGCTGCCATCTTGGTGTATGGATAATAAATAACTTATATTTTATTTGTTCGAGTTCACCCCCACACTAATTTCAAATAAAATCTATCAATTCAGTTGACACTCGAGCGAAGCGGCTTCGCCTTTATGTTTCCCTAAATCAAAAGTTTTAGCAAAAATTAGTGTGGGGGTAAACACTTGCAGACACAATATTCGAATTATGTCTGCTTAGCTTATTCGAACTATTTGATGATTTTTGTGGCTGTACCAGCACCGACTGTCTTGCCGCCTTCGCGGATTGCGAAGCGCATTCCTTCTTCCATAGCTACCGGTGCGATCAATTTGATATTGATGTGCACAGTGTCTCCAGGCATAACCATTTCAGTTCCTTCCGGCAGAATAACTTCTCCGGTAACATCGGTTGTGCGGATGTAGAATTGCGGCTTGTATCCTTTGAAAAATGGTGTGTGTCTTCCGCCTTCTTCTTTGGTCAAAATATATACTTCTCCTTCAAATTCAGTGTGCGGTGTGATTGAACCCGGTTTAGCCAAAACTTGTCCGCGCTCAACATCTTCTTTTTTGATTCCTCTGATCAAAAGTCCGGCATTGTCTCCAGCTTGTCCTTTGTCCAAAGATTTGTTGAACATTTCAATTCCGGTTACAACTGTCTTAGTGGTTGGTTTAAGACCAACAATTTCAACTTCCTCATTGATACTGATGGTTCCGCGTTCGATTCTTCCGGTTACAACAGTTCCGCGTCCTTCAATTGAGAAAATGTCTTCAATCGGCATCAGAAGCGGCTTGTCAGTTTCACGAACCGGTTCAGGAATTTTTTCATCCAAAGCGGCAATCAAATCATAGATAGGCTTGGCATCAGCATCTTCAGCTGCTTTAACTTCCAAAGCTTTAACGGCTGATCCGCGGATAACAGCGGCATTGTCGCCATCGAATTCATATTTGGAAAGCAGTTCGCGAACTTCAGTTTCAACCAAATCGATAAGTTCAGGATCATCAACCATATCAACTTTGTTGATGAAAACAACGATCGCAGGCACACCTACTTGCTTAGCCAAAAGGATGTGTTCGCGAGTTTGAGGCATAGGGCCGTCAGTTGCGCTCACAACCAAAATTGCTCCGTCCATCTGAGCGGCGCCGGTAATCATGTTTTTGATGTAGTCAGCATGTCCAGGACAGTCAACGTGTGCATAGTGGCTAGTGTCGGATTCATATTCGCAGTGTGAAGTTGCGATAGTGATTCCGCGCTCTTTTTCTTCCGGAGCGTTGTCGATTTCATTTACGCCTTTTTCTTTGGCGAAACCCTTGAGACTCAGACAATGCAAAATAGCCGCGGTCAAAGTTGTTTTGCCGTGGTCAACATGTCCGATTGTGCCGACGTTTACATGCGGCTTGGAACGTTCAAATTTTTCTGCTGCCATATTGATTTTTTTTCGCGGCCGAAGGTCCTGAAACCCCGGCACCACGCGATTAATTAAGATAATTTAATTATAAAATTATTGTATCTGTTTACTATACACTAATTTGCTTTTTCAGGCAAATTTAAAAAATCCGTCTGTGGAAAATTCAATACATGACTCATTCTACACGACCTATAAAATCTGTCAAGGGGCTTATTCTAGCCAATTACTATCCATTAAAAAACCCGGCTTTTTCAGGGTTTCATTCTACTGCAATTAAAAAGGCCGTCCTGAATTTATCATGCGACCTTTTTAGGTTTAATTCAATTTATTTTTTCTTTAATTCTCCTCACGATCCTGCCAACAGTTTGCCACTCGGCATACTCAAGTATTTCTTCGATCAAGGGATCATCACGATAAATTGGATGATTGGCCACGGTATCGAAAAGAAATATTCTTCCATTGTCAGGAAAAAGCTTTTTCCATTTTCCCCCGACATTCAGCCCTGGCGTTCCTTTCAAAATTTCTAGACAGCATTGTTTTGAAATTTTTTCCACTTCTTCTTTATATTCAGCAGGAACGCTCATTATAATCCAGCCTATGCCCGCCCATTTGCGAGCATGAGTGAAAAAAAGAGCACTTCGCTGATCTTCCGGCCTAAAATGCATATACCGGACATTAAACACGCATTCTTTTATTCCGGGCATGAATGGTTCTGCCACTCCCACATAATGAATAAATCGAGGATTGTTAAGAAGCTCTTGAAGCTCATCATGTGGCTCTTTTTCTTTTTTCGCAGGCGTTTCTTTTTTTAATAGTGCCATTAATCGTATCATGACAACCCCCTTTCTTAATCCATTGAGAATTATTATTTTTATAAATTGTTAAAGAAGAGCTAAAAATAACATTACATTGCCTCTTGGTTAAAAATATAACCAATAAACAAAACTGACTATTTCAATATTAATATTTTTTGTTACGCAGCATAATCCCTATTGTTCATCTCCGAGACTGTCTAAATATTTATCTCTTTCCTTTATGGAAATTTTCTTTTGGCTCAAAACTTCTTTTAATTTTTTGGCTATTTTTATTTTTTCCAGCAGGTCATCTTCTCGGCCTTGCCAGTAATAGCCGTCCTTCTTGTCTTTTTCTAAAATACCTATCATTTTATCAACCAATTCCGCCATGCCTTTATTGATCGCTTTCGGGCCATATTTTTCTTTTGAGACAATCAGAAGATTTTTTTCATTTCCGCAATCACCGCATTTCGGTTTTTCCGTATCATATAAATACGAAGTGAAATTGCATCTCCAACACAAATAGGATATTAAATATTTCGGTTTTTTCTTTTTCATTTTTACCCGCTTTCAAAGTGTTACTTAACTAGTTACTGAACAAGAACTGAATTGTTTCAGTTTCTACACCCTAATAATACTCTTTTTCCATGTCTAGCCAAGCCGGATTCCAAAGAACCAGGCTAAGAGCCAGAGGATGCCCAAAACGACAAGTCTTTCAATAACTTTTTCGGTTATTTTTTCCAATCTTTCCATAACCCGTCACCTTTCTAGATTTTAATGATTATTTTGGAAGCTTTTCGTGGGCTTTATAAACACACCTTGAATTCTTGTCATAAATTCTGACATCCCATCCGTCATCCCATTCTATCCATTCGGATTGGTTTTTTTTGCAAGGATTCAGGGCTGTAAACAACCGATCAGCCAATTCAACGCTGCCCGCATAGCTAGCAAAGTTGTTGCCAACTATGGCATAACGTTCATCGTCAAAAATGTCAGCGTAATGATAGGCATCTAAAAGATCAATAATGGCTACGGTATAGAGCGGCTCACCTTCGATTTCGATTAATTTTTTTGTCATATTTTTTTACCTTTCTAGTTTTAATAATTGCTCAGGCTTTTTATATCCGATTACTTCCCCAATTTCCATAACAGAAAATAGATCGACTTCGGTTTTCTCTGCTGGTCGCCAGCTTCCGTTGTCTAAAGTATCAAACTCAAAGCCATTCATCTGTTCATCTCCCATATCGAGCCAATAAATTTTTCCTTCAAATCTTATTAATGCTTTCTTTAACATAATTTTCACCTCGCTTTCTAGCCTAGCCGCAAAAAAACAAAAAAGCGGCTAAGAGATTTGATCCAATATCGCTATTGAATGAAATCTCCCAACCGCTTGAATAAGCTGCTAGTCATTTATCCCCTAAGGCTCGCCGCAGATTTCCCAGTTCGCCCATCCCGCCAAAAGCGGGAAAAGATAAATGTTTGTATTTTTAATCCCCTACAAGTCTATTATAGCACATTATACGGGACAAATCAAGAGGACTTTTTTGCCTGTCTACCTTCGAAGTGTTACTTAACTAGTTACTGAACAAAATTATTTTTTACTTGAATTCTCTGCTGCCTTTTTACCAAATTCCGCACAATGATTAAAATAATTAACAACCTCCTCTTGAGATAATATTTCCTTTAGATTATCAATTTTGGATTTTAATGTTTCAATAGTGTTATTAATTATAATATCCTTCATAGTTTCTATTAAATCTTTTCTCCCGAGAGTGGTGATAATAAATGAGCCTATCATAATATCTTCCGCACATTTTATTATTGCATTGCCATGCATTTTTGTTGGTATGGCAGACTTTTCAGAGATGAAATCTGACATTGAAGTATAAATATGGGAAGCCATATTATAATCATCTTCGGCATTTAATGCTTCAAAGTCTATACAAAAAGATTGAGTTCTGGTTCCGTTGCTCGAAAAGTGTGCCGGCACTGTCCGTGTCGATGAAAAGACTATTCGTAATGTTTTTTCCAATACCTCATCCATATCATGAGTTTTTTATTAAATTTAATATATTTCTCGTGTTTGTTGCTGAACATGCCTGCCCCGTAGCAAGCGAAGCTTTGCTT
>CAZFCX010000060.1:265-924 GCA_964517825.1 uncultured Bdellovibrionales bacterium | reverse complement strand
TGGGGTTACTGAACAAAATTATTTCTGAAAAACAAACAGGTGTTCGTGCATTATCAACAAAAAATTTGCTTCTTTTGATTTGTTGACCCAAAAGCCAGTTGCTTTGCAATTATGTTGTTTTTTTATAATATCTTCCTTTAGCACAAAACCTTGTTTCAAAAATCGTTCCATAACCTTGAATGCCAAAGGTTGATACATTTTATTTCTTCGTGTGTCACCCATTAAAATTGCGCAATATTTTCCTTTTTTTAAAACACGATATAGTTCGCTGGCTATTTTTTCCATTTCATCACAAAATTTGTCCAAATCATGGATATTGGAAAGATCTTTTTCATTTTTCCCTTCGCTATATTTTATAATATCCGCATACGGCGGATGAGTTAGCACAAAATCAATTTCCCCGTTTTTAATAAAACTCATGTTGCGCGCATCGCATTTTATTATTCTTTGCTTGGCACCATCATGTTCAACATCAAATTTTAAAGCTTGTTTAGTTCGTTCCAGTGCTTCTTCATTTACATCAGCACAAGTAATGTAACGATTGAGTATTTTTGCTTCAATGGCTGTTGTTCCACCACCAATCATACAATCAAGCAAATGGTTTTTCTCTTTTGAATAGCGCAAAATTAAATTACGCACCACTTCTGGTGCCCAATTTC
>CAZFCX010000060.1:0-255 GCA_964517825.1 uncultured Bdellovibrionales bacterium | reverse complement strand
TCCCCGCCTTGGAAACGACCAAACAGTTGTGCATTCCAAATCAAATTCGTCTGGATGAAGTTTTATTTCTTTTTTCATTTTTTTATTTTCTTCCAGGAACCGGCAAACCTATTTTATGAAGTGGAAGATATTCAAAATAAAAATGACAACCCACATTTATAATATAATCCAAGACATCTTTATACTCTGGCTTTTTAAACTAATCACTTAGAACATAGACATATTCAACTTCAATATTCAGAGGTGAAAATAATT
>CAZFCX010000059.1:0-5988 GCA_964517825.1 uncultured Bdellovibrionales bacterium | reverse complement strand
TTCCACCTTTCTTTTTCCGCAAAAGAAAGGTGGAGGAAAGAAAACTCTCCGCCCAGTTGCAGTCGCCGACAAATTCAAGATTTGCTCACTAAAAAATATAACTCGTCCCTTTGGGACTCAGACAGAAATTTTTTAGACGCTCACAAATCAGAATTTGTAGCGGCGTCTTCCACCGGGCGGATTTTTAAAATGCAAGAAATGCATTCCGTATTTCGCATTCTCCGCACCCTATGAATTTCGTCAGCAAATTCAAGCGAGTGAGCGTCAAGAAATTTGCATGTTTGAGTCCCGATAGCAATCGGGACGAGTTTGTAAATTTTAGCGAACGAGCTTAGAATTTGCCCCAGAAATTCATCGGGGTGCAAGTTTCTTTTCTGTCCGCTTTTCTTTTGAAAGAAAAGCGGGCGAATGAATTTATAAATTTTATTATCAAATAAAGACTAATTTAATTTTTGTGAAAAAGCAAAACAGAAGCTTCCTTGCGTGTTTTTGAAGCATATAATATAATAAATAAAGGCTGAAAAGCATTAATTTTTTTAATTTATATCGTTTATGGAAAACGAAAACAAACCAATAGAAGAAAAAGTAGAGGAAGTGAAAGAAGCGCAAATTGAAGAAAAAGTTTCCCCAATTGAAGCGCTGAAAAAAATGTGTGGGAAAAATTGTCAGTGCGGTGAAAAATGCTGCGCGATTTGGAGCAAGAATAAGAAGATAATTGTGGCGGCAATAATTTTAATCATTGTAGTTGCGGGAGGATTTGCATTAAAAAAGTATTGGCAAGAAAAAGTGGATGTCGGATCTGAAGCGGTAAAAGTAAAAATGGAAAAACTAGTCAAGGAAAATGGAGCTTCAGTAAAAGAAGTTGTCAAAGACGGAAACTTCTACAAAGTTACACTAAGCTTCAATGGCCAGGAACAGCCTGTTTATGTTACCAAAGATGGCAAAAAATTAATCCAAAGCCTGATTTCTTTTGAAGAAATAGAGAAACAGCAAGAATTGGCCAAAAAGCAAGAAGAAGAAAACAGTAAACCGGTTCCAAAATCAGACAAACCGGCAGTGGATTTGTATGTGATGAGTTTTTGCCCTTATGGCAATAAGGCAGAGGATACGCTGAAGCCGGTTTACGATCTGCTTAAAAATAAAGTTGATTTTAATTTTCACTACATTGTTTCGGTCAGCGGAGACAGCATTCAATCTCTACATGGTGAAAAAGAAGTGGTGCAGAACGAAAGAGAAGCTTGCGTGCTGAAAAATTACGGAAAAGACAAGTGGTTCAGTTTCGTGTCTTATGTAAATTCCAAATGCGGAAGCGATGGATCTTGCTGGGAAGCTGGCGCAAAAAGCTTGGGCATCAATACGGCCAAAATAACCGCCTGTGTGACTGCAGATGGGTTGGATTTGATGAAGGCTGATGAAAAAATTTCAAAAGAGGCCAATGCCAGCGGTTCTCCAACACTTAAAATTAATGGAGCAAACTCAAAAGCAGTTTATCAATACGGAAATCCGGAATCATATAAGCAGGCAATTTGCGATGCATTCAACACTACTCCGGCAGAATGTTCTAAAAAATTGGCCGCTGTTTCGGGCGCTTCAGCTTCAGCTCAAACTGAAGCACAAGGTGGAAGCTGCGGAAATTAAAAATTCTTAGAATCAGAACAAAAAGACTTGGCGCAAGTGCCAGGTCTTTTTTTATTGCTTTTTATGAAATTTCCTGTATTATAAATTAGATTTCCTTTGTGGGAAATCTAAAAAAGAATAGAACGTAGTAATATATGGAGTACCCTTTTTGGGGAAGTTTTTGGTATTTCTTTACGAATTACTAATCAAGTACGAATATACTAATTACAAAAAACTATTCGTATATTAGTAAAAAATTAGTAATTAGTAAAGACAATCATATGGCGGATGAAATTATTATAAAAGGTGCGCGCGAGCATAATCTTAAAAACATAGATTTAATTTTGCCGCGCAATAAGTTTATCGTCTTTACGGGAATTTCCGGATCAGGAAAATCTACGCTGGCTTTTGATACTATTTTTGCCGAAGGGCAGAGGAGATATCTGGAAAGTTTGTCGAGCTATGCGCGGCAGTTTTTGGGACAAATGGAAAAACCGGATGTGGATTATATTGAAGGACTTTCGCCGGCAATTTCCATTGACCAAAAAGCGGCATCACACAATCCGCGTTCAACTGTTGGAACCGTGACAGAAATTCACGACTATTTGCGACTTCTCTATGCCAAGATCGGAATCCCGCATTGTCCCGAATGTGGCCGGGAAATTACCAAACTTTCAACAGATGAAATCTTGGATCGAATTTTAGAGATGTCTGCACCTCACCCTGGCCCTCTCCTTAAAAAGGAGAGGGGGGAGCATGGAGATGCTTCGCATCCTGTTTTTATTGAAATCTTGTCTCCAATCATCCGCGACAGAAAAGGGGAATATCTGGCACTTTTGGATGATATGTGGAAGCGCGGATTCTCTGAGGCAATTGTGGACGGAAAATTATATAAATTGGAAAATTTTAAAGATATAAAACTGGAGCGTTATAAAAAACACAGCATCGACATTGTAGTTGATCGTGTTGAAATAAATTCAAACAATATCTCTCGGATTTTCGAGGGCGTGGAGAAAGCGCTGAAGATGTCGGAGGGATTAGTAAAGATAAAATCCGAAATTCGAAACCCGAAATCCGAAACAAATTCAAAATCTAAAATTAGAAATTCAAAACAAAATACAAAATATCACGAATCAATTTTTAATCAGAAATTGTCTTGTTCCATACACGATATCGAATTTCCAGATTTGGAGCCGAGATTGTTTTCTTTTAATCTGCCGCACGGCGCTTGTCCTGCCTGTGAAGGTTTGTGTTTTAAGAAAGAAATCGACATCGAAAGGGTAATGCCGGATAGAAATAAGACGTTGGCTGAAGGCGGTTTGGCGCCTTGGAATTTCAAGAAAAACAATTATTATGGTGGTGTGATTTTGTCGGTGGCTAAATATTTTAATATTCCGGACAATGTGCGCCTTCGTGATTTGCCGAAGAAAAAATTGGATCTTTTGCTCTACGGAACGGCCGAACATGAAAGCATGGCAACCGAAGATGAGGCGCCCGCCTCGACTCGCGGAAACGACCGCTTGTCGACGCGAGGCGGGGAGGAAATTCCCATCACTGTCAAAACTAAAACCGGCACTAATTGGAAATTTTATATGACTTGGCAAGGTGTGGTCGGTTTTTTGCAGGAAAGATATTTCAAAACGGAATCAGATGCGGTGCGCGAAGGCATTGAAAAATATATGTCGCAAAAGCCGTGCTCGACTTGCAAAGGAACAAGATACAAAAAAGAAACACTGTTGGTGAAAGTCGGCGGGAAAAATATTTACGAAGCTTCGACGCTGAGTGTCCGCGAATGTTTGAATTTTTTTGAAAAACTGCAATTGACTCAGCGCGAGGAAATGATTGCCGGCCGGATTCTCAAAGAAATTGTGGCGCGCTTAACATTTCTCAATAATGTCGGCTTGGAATATTTGACCCTGCAACGCGCCGCCTATTCATTGTCGGGCGGAGAATCGCAGCGGATCCGCCTGGCTTCGCAAATCGGTTCGCAGTTGGTGGGCGTCCTGTATATTTTAGACGAACCGTCAATCGGCTTGCACGCGCGTGATAATTCAAAACTTATGGAAGCTCTGCGCCAGTTGCAAAAAATCGGCAACACCTTGATTGTCATTGAACATGATGAAGAAATGATGCAGAGGGCTGATTGGCTGGTGGATATCGGGCCGGGAGCGGGCAAGCATGGCGGAGAAATCGTGGCGCAAGGGTTGCCAGAAGAAGTGATCAATAATCCAAAATCTTTAACCGGAAAATATCTGCGCGGCGAAATGGAAATCGAAATTCCCAAATTTCGGCGCGATGCCAATAAGAAAAAAAGAATCGTAGTGCGCGGCGCGGGCGAACATAATTTGAAAAATATTACGGCCGAATTTCCGCTCAAAGTTTTCACCTGCGTGACCGGAGTTTCCGGCTCGGGCAAATCAACTTTGGTGGAAGAAACTTTATACAAAGCCTTGGCCAATAAATTGCATCGCGCTTTGGAAGTGCCAGGCCGTCACAAGGAAATTATCGGCGCAGAAAATATAGACAAAGTCATTATGATCGACCAATCGCCAATTGGACGCACGCCGCGTAGCAATCCGGCGACGTATACCGGTCTTTTCACGCCGATCCGGGAACTGTTTGCCCAAACCAAAGATGCCAAAATGCGCGGCTATGGACCGGGACGTTTTTCTTTCAATATTCCCGGCGGACGCTGCGATAATTGCAATGGTGAAGGTTTTTTGAAAATCGAAATGCAATTTATGCCGGATGTCTATCTGCCGTGCGATGTTTGCCATGGAAAAAGATATAACAGTGAAACTTTGCAAGTTAAATATAAAGGCAAAAATATTGCTGATGTTTTGAAAATGACTGTTTCTGAAGGCGCGAAATTTTTTGAAGCTTTTCCGAAAATTCATGGTCCTTTGGCAGTGTTGGAAGAAGTCGGTTTGGGCTATATTGAACTTGGACAAAGCGCGACCACGCTGTCTGGCGGAGAAGCGCAAAGAATAAAATTGGCTAGTGAACTTTCGCGGCTAGCGACTGGTAACACACTATATATTTTGGACGAACCGACTACCGGATTGCATTTTGATGATATTAAAAAACTTTTGAATGTCTTAAATCGTTTAGTAGATGCCGGCAACTCGGTGGTGGTGATTGAGCATAATATGGATGTCATCAAAACGGCCGATTGGATTATTGATATGGGACCGGAAGGCGGGGACAACGGCGGCCGTATCGTGGTCACTGGATCACCGGAAGAAATTATTAAATATCATAAAGAAAGTTACACGGCGAAATACCTAAAAGATGTATTAGGTAGAAAGTAGAATGTATTATGTATAAAAATTCAGCAGTTGATTCTTCGTGGATATACTTTAATGCGGTCGCGTAAAGCGACGTGGTCGCCACGCGACTTTACGTCGTCCGGAACTGTATCCAAGGATTTTTTGAATAATTTTAAAATAAAAAAAGCGCAGCGCGTTTAGATAAACGCTGCGCTAATTACTACAAATACTACAAAACAATATAATTTTAAATTTTGACCGGCCGAATTCCGCGCCAGTCGATCATAAACCCATTTTTCCAACCCGCCAAGCACGCCAAAACACTTATTGATCTCTTGCCCTCGAATTTTTCCAAGACAAGTAGATGAAAACTTGGTTGAACAAGGTGTTCGATAATACGATAGTTTCCGGGCGCAAGCAAACCTCTTTTTTTACCTTCATAATCAAGAAAAAATTCTAGAGGCTCAACAACTGAAAATGGCAGATTTTCCTTAGGGCAAACAAACATGCAATTTTCGATTGCGGTCGATTTGCAATAATATAGATTTTGCCGTTTAAAAGTTTCAGACAAATAATCAAAAACTTCTTCGTTTCCGTTCTCAACGCATGGTCTTATACAAGGATTTGTTGCCTTCTTTCTTTCTGCTGCCATTGTATAGCACATAGGTCTTTTTCCTCCCGGTTTGTTTTTTGGTTCAGTCTCATTCTTTTTTTGCCGGCAAGCACTGTTGCGGGCATACCGTTAAGCGCTTTTTCAATGAAACCCCTTTTCTTTTTCACAATTTCCCAAACATCGATTTCCTCTTCAGCAATATGCATCAGAATAACGCTGGAAATTTTGCTGGAAAATTGGATTTCTTTGGCAAATTTTTGGAAAATATTTGCCAAGTCAATCATTATTCTGATCCGTATTACCTCTCTCTTTTCTATCTCTGCAAAAGATGGCAATGCAATAATCATAACTTCTCCTTTCGTTGATAATTTTAAGCAACTTGTAATTTCTAAAGTAAAAATGTAGCATATTTATATGGAAATGTCAAAAATCAAGGGCTCTATACTAAACAGTGTGGTGAATAACTAAAGAAGTGGTAGAATTTAAGCG
>CAZFCX010000058.1:170-6017 GCA_964517825.1 uncultured Bdellovibrionales bacterium | reverse complement strand
ATTTATCGCTTAATACCATAGTCAAAGTTGAGAATGGAGTAAATAAAAACCCGACCATTGAAACTTTGACCAAGATCGCCAAAGCGCTTGAGGTCGGCGTTGATGATTTAATCAAATAATCCTATGCCAAGAAAAATAAACTACGACAATTGGTCAAAAGAAGAATTGATAAAAGAACTTCGCCGTATCAAAGAGACGAAATACGGCCTTGTTTGGCACAGAGATTTGCCGGAAGAAAAAATTGACATTCTCATCAATCCAGACGCGCGCACGCCAAGCGAAATGTTTCCTAATGAAATGAAGGGCAAACCGTTTCCGATTTTGAAAGAAGCCAAGGGCAAAGAAATAAACGGCGATAAAAATAAGCCAGTAAATTTACTGATTGAGGGCGATAATTATCACTCACTCGCGGTTTTGAATTTCACTCATTATGAGTTTGTAGATTTTATCTACATTGATCCGCCATACAATACGGGAAATGATGATTTTATTTATAACGATAAAAGAGTAGATAAAGAGGACCCATTCCGACATAGCAAGTGGCTTAACTTCATGGAAAAAAGATTGAAGCTCGCCAAAAATCTTTTAAAGCCTGACGGTATAATTTTTATAAGCATAGGAAATGACGAATTGGCCCAATTAAAAATGTTGTGTGATGAAATATTTGGTGAATTTAATCTTGTTGAGGTTATTTCACGAGTCGCAAAAACTGCGAGCAATAAAGGTACGCAATTTTCCCCTTCGGTCGATTATCTTTTGTGCTATACAAAAGAACTTCCGAAATTAGGAAAATTCAAAGATATTATTACAGACGACTGGCTAAAACTTTTTAATAAGGAAGATAAGCGGGGTAAATATAGAGAAATTTCTTTATATCAAGCCGCGTTAGATGTGAGGCCTAATCAAAACTATTTTATTACTTGTCCGGATGGCTCAAAAGCAAGACCGCCTCAAGGAAAAGTTTATAGGTGGACGGAAAAAACCTTATTAGAAAATTTAAAAGATGACCGAGTTGTTTTTAAGAAAGCTAAAAACTCTCCGCTTTTGGATGAAAAAGGTAAAAAATCCATTTGGAATATCTACACAAAAACATACTTGAGCGACCGAGAAGAAGAAGGAAAAAGGCCAAGAAATTTTTTAGATGAATTTATCAATAGACGTGGTGCTGACTTGCTCAGTGAGATGCGTATAGATTTTAATTATTCAAAGCCGGTAAATTTAATCAAGTATCTTATACAAATAGCGAATAAGCCGAGTGATATTGTCGTATTAGATTTTTTTGCTGGTTCCGGTACAACCGGCCATGCGGTTCTTGAGATAAACAATGAAGACGGCGGAAAGCGGCAATTTATTTTGTGTACCAATAATGAAGATAATAATGGAAGTGGATTAAAAATTGCTTCGGACATTTGTTATCCACGCGTAAAAAAAGCTATTAAAGGATACGAAAGCACTAAAGGCGAGAATATCGCCGGACTTGGCGGGAATTTAAAATACTACACTTGCGATTTTGTGGAAGCCGAACCGACAGACAGAAACAAACGAAAACTTGTTAATGAATCAACGGAAATGCTTTGTATCCGCGAAAACGCCTTTGAATTGGTACAGGACGAAAGCGATTTTAAAATTTTTAAAAACAGCGATAAATATCTCGGCATCGTTTTTTACGAGGAAGCAATAGACGACTTCAAAAAAGCGATTAAAAAAATCAAAGGGCATTTTAACACTTATGTTTTTTCGCTCGGCGATGACCCGCACGAAAAACAATTTGCCGATGTCAAAAGCAAGGTTACTCTTTGCGCCATTCCTGAAGTAATCTTAAAAGTATATCGGGAGATTTTTAAATAAATACTATGTGGATTGAATTTAAAAACTATCAAGAAAAAGCAATCGTAAAGTTGAAGCAGGAAGTCAACGACCTTTTGGATGCGGAAGGAAACAAAATCTGCATTTTTAAGTCGCCGACCGGTTCCGGCAAGACGCTGATGATCGCCGAATTTTTGAAGCGGCTGATTGATTCACGCATTGACGGCAAAAAGTTTTCGTTTATCTGGATTGCCGTCAATAAACTGCACGATCAAAGCCGAAATAGCTTGAAAAAGTATTACGACCCTCTCGGAATTGGCCTTAAGTGTTCTTACTTTGAAGATTTGGACGACAGAAAAATCGGCGAAAATGAAATTTTGTTTCTAAACTGGGCGAGCATTAACAAGAAAGGCAATATTTATGTCCGCGAGAACGAGCGGGACAATAATCTTTCAAACATAGTCGCCCGCACAAAAGACGAAGGGCGAATTATTATCCTTGTCATTGATGAAAGCCACCGCAACGCGGAAACGGACAAATCAAAAGAACTCATTGAAGACATTGGCCCAAAAATAACGATTGAGGTTTCGGCTACGCCGCAACTCAAAGGCGTATTTCGCGGCGTGGAAGTGGAACTTAAAGATGTAAAAGACGAGGGGATGATAAAGAAAGAAATCGTTATCAATCCGGGTTTTGAAAATTTTAAGCTGGACAAAAAACTTGCGGACAAAACGGCTGATGAGATTGTCGTTGAGGCAGGACTGAAGAAACGCGCCGAACTCGCCAAATTATACGAAGCGGCAGGATCAAATGTTAATCCGCTTATGCTGATTCAAATTCCGGACAATCGCAAAGGGCTGATTGATAAAAAAGATACAGTTGTGCAGTTGCTTGGCAAATACGGCATTACTACGGAAAACGGACGGCTGGCGATTTATCTTTCAGACAAAGACAGCAAGATCAATCTTGAAAATATAGAGAAAAACGAAAACGAAGTTGAAGTGATGATTTTCAAGCAAGCCATAGCGGTCGGCTGGGATTGTCCGCGCGCCGCAATATTGGTTTTGTTCCGCGAATGGAAAAGCATGATATTTTCTATTCAAACAATCGGGCGAATTATGCGTATGCCCGAACATTATCATTACAAAAATTCAGAACTCAATCTCGGTTATGTTTATACCAGTTTAAGCGACATCGGAATCGCGGAAGACATCGCCAAAGAATACATTACGGTTTTTGAAGGCAAGCGGCGCGAGGATTACAAAAATATTGATTTAACTTCCTATCATTCTAAGCGTTTCCGAGAGGAAACCCGCTTGTCGTCCGATTTTGTGCCGATTTTCTTCAAAGCGGCGGACGAATTGAAACTGAAAGACAAAATTTCGCTCAAACATAGCATTGTAGATACGAAACTTATCGCGAGCGGGAAAATATACGATGTTGACAAGCAGACAAAAAGCATTGAGAAGAAAGGCACGCTGGATATTCCTAAAAACGAAGTTGAATTGCAAATGGCTTTTGATTACTTCGCGCGGGAAAATCTTGCGCCTTTTCACCCCGAACTTCGCTCAATAAAGCGCATTAACGATTCAATTTACGGATTTTTTGGTGCAAGCAGAGATGAAGATAGATGGCCTGAAATCCAAGCTATCGTTTTGGCAGAGGAAAACCGCCAAGCCGTGATTGACACAATCAATCGGGCCAAAGAGCTATATCAAGAAGTAGTTGGCAAGGGCAAACATGAAGTCATCCAAAATGACGAGCCGTGGAATGTGCCGGAAATAATCAATTACAATCTGACTTTTGTAAAAAAAGATTATAAGCGGTCAATTATTCAGCCGTATTACGCCAAAACAAAAGGCACGGATAATCTCTCGCTATTTGAAGAAGACAGCGACATTGAAGTTTCCTTTATTGAATATCTGGAAAAGGCAAAACAGGTGAAATGGTGGTTTAAGAATGGCAAACAAGACGGCTCTTATTTTGCCGTGCCTTATTTTGAAAACGGACAGGAAAAGCCGTTTTACATTGATTTTATAGTTATGCTCAACGACGGACGGCTTGGCTTGTTTGATACGAAAGGCGGAATTTACGCCAAAACGGCGAAAGAACGAGCCGAAGGATTGGCGGAATATATTGCGGCAGAAAACAAAAGCGGCAAAAAACTATTCGGCGGAATAGTCTTGAAAGATAAAAATAGCTGGCGATATAACGACAGCAAAAAATATTCCTACAATCCAAACGATTTGAAGGATTGGAGATTTTTAGACCTTGGCTAATATGTTTATTCAGAAGCTCACAATAAAAAACCTCAAATGCTTTGCCGATGAGAGCGAAGCAATGGAATTTAATGTTCCTGACGGTAAAACGGAAGGAAGCGGACTTAATATCTTTGTCGGCGAAAACGGGACAGGGAAAACGGCAACCTTAGAAGCAATAAACTTTCTAACAGAAAGTCATTTTGCGATTCAAAACAAATTGAAAATTTTTGATTTTCATAAAGACACGAGCGAAATAATCGTTGAGGCGATTTTCAATCAGAACTTTAACTACAAAATGCCCGAAACATATCGCGGTCAATTTTTTGAATGCAATGGCTTGATTTTTACCGCCAGCCAAAGAGACAGAAAATCGCCCGGAAAACTGCTTTCGCCAGCCCTTTCTGTTTCTACAAGCGTTTTGAATGTTGACCAAAATTACAAAAACTCAGAAGGCAAGCAAGGCAAATCCGTTGAGGAATATCATAAAATATTTGACGCAGGCAAGTTAGATAAAGATGAGCTTAATATTTTTTATTTTGATAAATACCGCACAAGGCATATAACGAGCGGAACTTTTACAACGACTTTTGATCGTATTATTGATGACTTGAACTGGAAATTTGTTAAAGGATTAAAAGATAACCAAGAAAATAAAAACGCAGTAATGAAGTTAGCGAACGATTATTTTGCGAAAATGATTGAAGTTGCCCAAAAAGGCACCGGCGAAAAAATATCGCAAGAGACGAAAGCATTTTTTAACAGGGAAGATTTTGAAAAAATAAAAATGGATTTTATAAACATTTTATGGCCGTTTTCCGACGCTTTCTTTGCGCTTCGTGAAGAAAATGAGGCAAATCAAATACCAGTCGCAAAGCTCGGCTCGGGAATTGAAATGATTTTTACGCTTCTACTGCTTCGTTCCATTTCTAATCAATCAAAAGGGTCAATAATCTATTTAATTGATGAACCGGAAATATCACTACACCCGCAGGCACAGAAAAAACTTTTTCAGTTGTTATTGCAGGAGTCTAAGGATAAGCAAGTTTTTATCTCAACTCATTCTTCTTATTTTACCGAGCCGAGCTTCATAAAAAATATTGCTCGTTTTCAAAAAACAAAGGAAAACAAGATTATTGTCCATAAACTTAAAGACGATACTCTGGCCGACGAATTGAAAGAAAACAGAAATTTCTTTTTTCGCCACAGGGATTTGTTTTTCACGGATGCCGCAATTTTTCTTGAAGGCGTAGAGGATTATGACAGATACTCAAAATTTTGCGAAGGCAATGATTTTTTAGGTTTGCTTGGTAATTTTTATATGATGAATGGTTGCGACCCGACTTTGTTTTTTGAAAAATTCTGCGGGCAATTCGGCATAAAATATTTTGCGGTTGTTGATAAAGATTTTTCAATCAATCGTTCAAAATGGCATAGGGAAAATAGAAAAAAGTTTATTGCCGACTTGAAACAATTTATAAAAGACAAGGCAATAAACTTTGATGAAAGTAAATTTGATCAAGAGTTGAAAAAAGAACTTCAGGAAACGCCAAGAACTGACGACAGAGAAGCCGAAGAAATTGATTTGGACAAGGTACAAGTTTAGAAGGTGAAGAACAAGAATATTATTGTACTCAAACAAGGCGAGGTTAAAGATTACCTTGATAAAGACGGGAATGTTGTTTCAGAAGGGAAAAGTGATAAAATAAAGGAGTTGAAGGCGATCTTTGGATATATTGCAAAAGATTTCCCCACCCACCGCCCAATTTGAAGTCCCGCCGCC
>CAZFCX010000058.1:0-160 GCA_964517825.1 uncultured Bdellovibrionales bacterium | reverse complement strand
TCTGGGGGAAGGAATTTTTGCCCGCCTGCCATCCCGCGAAGCGGGACTGGGGTGGAAAGAGACTCGTCCTTGCTCAAGCAAGGAAACAAAGCCCGCAAAAATTGATTCCTTAATTGAAAAAGAATTTTGCGCGCGCCCATTAAAAGAAAAAGAAATTTTT
>CAZFCX010000057.1:0-6114 GCA_964517825.1 uncultured Bdellovibrionales bacterium | reverse complement strand
CAAATTAATACAAAAGGCGCTATTCTGAAACCAGAACGGCGCCAAGTTTTTTATAAAGGCATTATAGCAAAGTGACATTTTTTTGTTTTGTGATATAGTTAAATAGGTAATAATTAAAAATAAAAAGTATGAAAAAAGCACTTTTAGGTGTTGTTGTCATTGGAGCAGTTTTTGTTCTTTCCGGTTGTGGAAAGCCGGCTGCAGTTGACCAAAACACTGCGCAAAAACAAACACAAGGAAATGAAGCGAAAAAAGACGGATCAATTATAAGTTCTATTAAGGACGCCCTGAATTCCGGCAAAAAAATGGAATGTACATATACAACCAAAATCGGGGACAAGGAAGTTAAGGCCACTATGCAGACTGACGGTAAAAACTTTAAATCTTCTTCAGAGATTGATGGCAGGAAGATGTATTCAGTTATGAAAGACGAAGTGGCGTATACATGGGGAGACGGAATCCCAATGGCCAGCAAATTAGAAATGAGCTGCATGAAGGATTTGCCACAGGCAGCAAGCGGCGATGGATCAGCGCCTTCAACTCAGGATCCGGAAAAATCTTTTGACGATGCAACCAATGTTGTTTGTAATCCTATAGCTTCAGTTGATGTCAGCGTACCGAGCGATGTGAAGTTTCAGGATATGTGTGAAATGATGAAAGGCATTCAGAATATGCAAGTTCCAGCCGGAGTCAACATGCCCAATATTCCAAGCATGCCTTAATAGAAACAAGCTTTGTGTAGTTTTTTAAAATTCGATAATAATCCTGTAAAGAAAGGAGAGGAAAGATGAAAAAGAAAATAAGATTAAAGGTAGAAGTTTTTCGTATAGTACATTCCGGTGGTGTGTGTTATGCAAGAAAGATTGGTCAGAATGATTTCCAGTCGTATATATCTGTTTACAACTTAGCTACACAGCTAAAGAAAAAAGAACCAAACTACGAGAAGGGCGAAATTATTTTTAAAGGTTTGACTCCAGCCCAAGAGCGGCAATTTTGGTCTATCTTTAAAAATTGATAAAAATCTATTTTTTGCCACGGTTTTCTGGCCACGGTCCATTGCAGACCGTGGCATTTTTTGTGAAAAAATTATTAGATTTTTTGGAAATGTGCTATAATAAAAAAACAATTTTTATTCCGTAAAGATGAAAAAATGAAGCAATTGATTTTAAAATATTCTTTGTATGGAGCAACTCTTTTGACAGGGTTTTTTTCTTGGTATTTTTTGTATCATTCTATGGATTATTCCGGCATGCGGGTTTGGCTGATGCCGGCCGCTTGTTTTTCCTTATATGTGATCTCATTGTCGCTGATGGCAATTTTGATCAAACAGGAAATCGCTTTCGAATTCGTGGTTATTTTTTCGCTGTTTTTCACCCTTATTTTCGCTTTATCCAAATGGCATTTTTTGATTTTGATTTTGGGGTCATTGCTGGTACTTTCGGCTCTCCGGCTCATTCGCAAAGATTTGGACATGAACATTAAGATAGATTTTTGGAAGTCGCTGTATGTCGGCCGTTTCCGGATGGTCATCGGGCTGGCCCTGATCATTTCCAGCCAGTATTTTTTTATGATCAGCCAAAGCGGCAAGGAACAGGCGATTCCAGAGTTTGACACGGCGCCAATCACCAGAAAAATAATCGAACCGATTTTGGTCATGGTGAATCCGGATTTTAAAGCGATGCAAAAAGAAGGATTGACAGTCGACCAATTCATCATTAAATCCAAACAAGAGAAAGAAGATGATATTTTTTCAAAGGAAGATATTAATGATGAAATTGAGAAACAGCTGCCAGCTAACTTGTCTCCAGAACAGAAAGAAAAAATGAAACAAGAGGCGCTCAGACAAATTTCCGATTCGCAAAAAAATATTTCTCAAAAAAACCAGGAATTGGTTCTAAAAGAAGGACGGGAGCAATTGGCGAAAATGGTGGGGCATAAGGTTTCTGGAGATGAGCAAATTTCTGATGTTTTTTCCGGTTTTATCGACAAGAAAATCAATGACTATTTTCAGCCGCACAAGCTGGATAGCGACAGAAAATCTCCATTGTCCTATTATATTCTGTCTGCAATTTTGTTTCTGACCATCTGGCCAATGGGATCAGCTTTGAGCCTGGTTTGGTTTGGGGTCGTTATTATAATATTCAAATTAATGGTGCATTTTAAACTGGTAGAAATAAAAACAGTCACAGTGCAGAGGGAGATGATAGTGTAATCAATAGCCAGTATTCAGCAGGCAGTATTTAATAAAGTGTTAAATTAGCACTCAATGGCAGGGATTGCTAATTTTTTTATTTGGGTGTAATATGAATAAGTCAGGATTTATATATTTATTTTTTCACTTCACTGCTCGGCGCGGCTAATTTTCTTCCGGGCTATTATAATGGCAGTCTAGTAGATTATTTTGTTAATTAAAACTTTGCTAGCGCCTGCGTTGAGTTACGTGAAAAAATAAATATATAAATTCTGTGCTATCGAAAAATAATAAATTATATGGCAGCGGATTATTATAAAATTTTGGGAGTTAATAAAAATGCGTCAGACGATGAGATCAAAAAAGCTTATCGCAAAATGGCGCACCAATACCATCCTGACAAACAAGGCGGCAATGCGGAAAAATTCAAGGAAATAAACGAGGCCTATCAAGTTTTGTCAGACAAAACAAAACGCCAGCAATATGACCAGTTCGGCCAAACTTTTGATCAAAGAGGCAGACAAGCGGGCGGGTTTGGCGGTTTTGAAGGCTTTGATTTTTCTGGGTTTCAGCAAGGTTTTGGCGGCCAAGGGTTCGATTTTGGTGGTGGCGGCTTCGAGGATATTTTTTCGGATATTTTTGGCGGCAATTTTAGCGGCGGCAGAAGGCGTGATTCGCGCAAAGCCGGCCGGGATATTCAAATTGACGTAGAAATAAGTTTTGAAGAAATGGTTTCCGGCGTTCAAAAAAATGTTTCGCTTTTGCGGCGCGTGGTTTGTGATGTTTGCCGCGGCAGCGGAGGAGAACCGGGAACCAAGGAAGAAACTTGTCCAGAATGCAAAGGCAGCGGACAAATCCGGAAAGCCGTGCGCAGTTTTTTTGGAACATTTGCACAAGTTGTGACTTGCCCGAAATGCAGCGGAACAGGAAAGGTGTTTTCCAAAAAATGTCACAAGTGCGGCGGTGACGGAAGGACAAAAGAAGAACATAACATAAAAATCGATGTTCCGGCTGGAATTTCAAATGGGCAAACTATTTCACTGCAGGGCTATGGCGAGGCTGGCGAAAGAGGAGCTGAAAGCGGGGATTTGTACGTGACTGTTCACGTGCGTCCACATACTGAGTTTGAAAGAAAAGGCAATGACATTATTTCCAATAAACATATAGCTTTCTCAATGGCAGTTTTGGGGGGCAAGATAAACGTCAAAACAATTGACGGAGAAATTACTATGAAAATTCCGGAAGGCACGCAATCCGGAGAAGTTTTTCGCATCAAAGGCAAGGGCGTGCCGCAATTAGGCAAAAATTACGGCCGCGGCGATCAACTGGTGACAATTATTGTGGATATTCCCAAAAATCCAAATCGCGAGCAGAAAAGAATTATTGAGGAATTGGGAAAAGCGGGACTCTAAGAAATATTATTTATGTCAAAAAACAGGTCAGGTTAGCGGCCTGTTTTTTATTTACTAATATCCAAAAAAATACTATAATATATGTATATGAATCCAGCAGTGAAAATTCAAAAAAGAATTTTGCTGGATGTGTTTTTGAGGTTAAGTAACGCATTAAAACAAAATTATAATTTTTTAGTAAGAATTTTTTGGCCAAAGGCCATTTGAATTTCTGCTGCTGGATGAAAACAAAAAATATATACAAAAAACTTTTCAGTCCTAAATCGATTGCAATTGTGGGAGCCTCCAATAAAAAAGGAAAAATCGGCACGATTATTGCGGAAAATATTTCCAAACTCGGATATGACGGCAAGACTTTTTTAATCAATCCTGCTTATAAATTTCTCGGATTCAAGCGTTGCTATCCGTCTCTTTCTGCTGTCAAAAAAGAAATTGACGTGGCGATAATTTGCGTACCGGCCAAATTTGTCCTGGATGTAGTCAAAGACGGAATGGAAAATGTCAAAAATTTTGTTATTATTTCAGCCGGTTTTTCGGAAATTGGGGCTGAAGGGGCAAAACGGGAACAAGAACTCATTAATTTAGCGAAAAAAAATAACTTAAATATTTTGGGTCCAAATTGTCTGGGGTTTTTAAATCCGGTAGTCAAACTCAACGCTTCTTTTGCCGGCGTACTGCCTCGGGCTGGCAACATTGCTTTTGTTTCTCAGTCAGGGGCCTTGATAGTAGCCTTGTTAGATAAGGCCAAGGAAGAACATCTGGGCTTTTCCAAAGTCATTTCCATCGGAAATCAGATGCAGATTGACGAAGCAGAACTTTTGGAATATTTGGCGGATGACGAAAATACCAAAGTGGTTGGAATGTATCTGGAAGGAATTAAAAACGGAAGCCATTTTTTGGAAACAGCCAAAAAAGTTTCACAAAAAAAACCGATTGTAATTTTGAAAGCCGGCAAAACAGAAAAAGCGCAAGAAGCCATATCCTCGCATACGGGTGCTTTGGCCGGCAGCGATGAAATTGTGGATGTTGCCTTCAAAAAAGCCGGCATCATCCGAGCGGATAATCTGGCAGATTTCTTCAGTTTTTTGGGATTAATTTCTTTCGCAGATGCACCAAAAAATAATCAGGTGGCGGTTGTTACTAATGCCGGTGGCGGAGGTGTTTTGACGACAGATGCTTTCAAAAATAAAAGTATTGAACTTCAGGAATTTGACAAAAAAACCAAAGAGCAACTGGCTAAAAATTTGCCGGCGGAAGCTTCCGTGCACAATCCAGTTGACCTTTTGGGGGATGCGGATGCAGAGCGCTACCAGAATACATTGGAAATATTAAGCAAAAAAAATCCAGGCGCTATTATTTCAGTTCTTACTCCGCAGCAGCAGACGCCGGTTCAAAAAATAGCTGAAGTTATTTCGGGAATAAAAAGCAAATCTGCAATGGCATCTGTTTTTATCGGCAGTGAACGCACAGCTGAAAGCGTTGCGTATTTGAAACAAAACAATATTCCCAATTTTTCCGATCCGGAAGCGGCCGTTCTGGCTTTGGATCGATATTATGCTTGGAGCTTGTTTAAAGGTAAGAAAGCAAAAACGCAGAATTTCGCAGCTGACACTGGACGCAAACAAAAGATATCTGGAATTATTAGAAAAGCGCGGGAAAATGAACGCAAGGCACTGCTTTTTGCCGAGGCTGCTGCCATTATGCAAGACTACGGAATAGATTCAGGGGAATATTGGAGCGTTTCTTCGGGTGCAGAAATACCGGAAAACGTCAAATATCCATTGGCAGCCAAAGTGGACAGCAGTTCGGTTTTGCACAAATCAGACAAACAGGGAGTTATTTTGGATGTAAAAAATCCTGCAGAACTGGAAGAGGCGATGCGAACTCTTGGCCGAAATTTTCCAGGAGAAAAAATTTTATTGCAGCCAATGCAACAAAAAAAATTGGAAATTATTTTAGGCATCAAAAAGGACAACATATTCGGACCGGTTATTGTTTATGGCTTGGGCGGAATTTATACGGAAATTTTCCATATGGTGGACTTTTTGATTCCGCCGCTTTCTTTGGAAGAGATCAAAGCAGAAATTCTTTCAGGCAAAATCGGGTTTCTTTTTCAGGGAGCGCGTGGCCAAGCCGCCTATAATGCCGACGAATTCGCCGGAATTATCAAAGGAATTATGGATTTTGCTCTGGAAAATAATGAAATTCAGGGCTTTGATATTAATCCACTTTTCATCTATAATGACGGCAGAAAGGCTAATGCTGTGGATATCAAAATAATAATTTAATTATTGATAATATGAACGACAAAAAATTAAAAATTCTTATAGTTGATGACGACGTGCCTTTGCGGAGCTTGTATGCGGAAGTTTTTGCAAATGCTGGATATGAAGTGTTGGAAGCCGGAGACGGCGTTGAGGGCTTGGATATGGCTTCTAAAAATATGCCAGACGTTATTTTTACCGGGATTGTCATGCCTAGAATGGACGGATTTACTATGATGGAAGCGCT
>CAZFCX010000056.1:4856-6123 GCA_964517825.1 uncultured Bdellovibrionales bacterium | reverse complement strand
AATGCTAGAATTATTAACAATCCAAAAACCGACAAATGTATGTGTTTAAAACACAAAAATCTATGGAAGAATATTTGGACATTGTCGACGAAAATGGAAATCTAACCGGAGAAAAAGAACTGCGGAGTGTTGTGCATGCAAAAGGATTGTGGCATAGAACTGTGCATATATATTTTTATAGAGTAAAAAATAATGCTATTGAAATTCTTGTACATCTCAGATCGGCATTTAAAGATTTAGATCCTAACAAGTGGGATACGCGCTTTGGAGGACATATTGATTCAGGAAAATCAGAAGAAGAAGCAGTAGCTAAAGAGCTAAAAGAAGAAACAGGCATTCAAATAAACTTGAGAGATTTATTAAAAGGCAAGATACGAAAATATGATGGGATAAAAAATAAAGAATTTTTTTCGACTTACTATTATAATTTTTTAGGAAACGGTGAAGAATTATCTTTTGACGATGGAGAAGTCCAAGAAGTTAAATGGATGAGTGAAAATGAAATTATAAATGCGATGCAAAATAATTCTGAAATTTGGACTGGCGGAAATGATGGCTTCAGGAAAGTTATGCAAGATTTGAAAAGCAAGTTATAAAAAAAGAAACCTCGCAAAAGGTTTCTTTTTTTTATGTTATTTAAGAAGCTAAAAAGCTAATGAAGCTGAAAACTAGTCTATCGGATTGCTCCTTTTCCGGCTCTCAAATGTTTTCTGGTCTTGCGGTTGATGATGACTTTGCCGCCTTTCTTTCTTGGGCCTTTTTTCTTGCCGGCTTCTTTAGTCTTGAGATGAACGCGTAGTTTGAGGCCAGATTTTTTGGCTCCGGTTTTCTTAAATTTGATTTCCACTGGTTTGCTTGACTTAACCACGCTTACGAATTGGCGTGAAACCAATTTGCCGGTATAGTTTCTGACTTTTTTGGTGACAAATTTTACTGTGCCGTCAACCAAAGCCATCAAAGTGTCGTCATTGCAGCGTTTCACATTGTCTCCGGCGTGAAATTTGGTGCCGCGTTGGCGGACAATAATATTGCCGGTTTTGACTTTCTGATTTCCGAAAATTTTAACTCCGAGTCGTTGGGCGCGGGAATCGCGGCCCAGTTGAGTAGATCCTCCTGCTTTACGATGTGCCATAAAAAGTTAAAAGTTAAAAGTGAAAAGTTAAAAGTGAAATGCTTATTAACTCGATTCAAATTTTCCTTTATTTGTATTATAATTAAAAAAATAGCCATGAGCGATAAGCCATAAAAAAACACAAACACCCAATGG
>CAZFCX010000056.1:0-4729 GCA_964517825.1 uncultured Bdellovibrionales bacterium | reverse complement strand
CGCAAATCCGATCAGGATATTAAATGTTTTCATTAGCTTATACGAAATTTATTCTAACAAATTTAGGAGATATGTCAATCCCGCACTAACTTTTCACAAGCGCGAAGCGCTAATTGCTAAGCCAGTGAAAAGTTAGTGCGGGATCAATGCTTAATATGTCTAAAATCAAAGATTTTTTTCTTAAAAATGAGCAAAAGATAGTGCTAATTATCGCTTTTTGCCTTGTTTCAGCCATTTCTTTTGGTTTTGGCAGTCTGCAAGGCCAAAAATGGCAACAGCAGCCGCTTATTATTGAAAAGCCTATTACTACGCCAGTTGAGGCCCAAACAGTTCAAATTGAGCCTTCTGACGCTTCAGGAAAGGTCTTGGCTGCAGTTTCTCAAACTAGCGCTAATTTGACCAGTTCTATGGCAGGTTGCGCTTTTGTAGGCAGCAAAAATTCCAACAAATTTTACCCGCCGACTTGCTCCTATGCTAAACGCATCAAACCGGAAAACGTGGTTTGTTTCAAGAATGCCGAAGAAGCAATCAAGCAGGGAAGGACGGAAAGTAAATGCGCGAATTAGTATCTGGTATCTGGTATAATGTATCATGTATAAATTCTAAAATTAATTTAATATTTAAATGAAAAAACGAATATTTATAATTCACGGCTGGGGAGGAGATCCAAATTCGAATTGGCTTCCCTGGCTTAAAAATGAATTAAAAAAATATAATTTTGAAGTTACGGTACCGCAGATGCCAAACACTATGAGACCTACGATTGCGGAATGGGTAGACAATCTAGCCAAACTTGTTGGCACTCCGGACGAGCAGACATATTTTGTTGGCCACAGCATTGGTTGTCAGACAATTATGCGATATCTGCAAACTATTGATCAAAAAATCGGCGGGGCAATTTTTGTTGCCGGTTGGTTTGTGCTAGAAAACCTGGAATCGGAAGAAATTGCTCAGATTGCTATGCCCTGGATTGATAGCAATACTATAGACCTTAAGAAACTTAAAAAAATTTCCCAAAATTATGTGGAAATTATATCCGACAATGATCCTTATGGCGGTTTTGAAGAAAATAAGAAAATATTTTTTGAAAAACTTGATGCAAAAATTATTATTTTAAATAACGCAGGACATATTTTAGATACTAAATTGCCAGTCGCGCTTGAAGAATTACTAAGGATTTCTAGATAAATGAAAACACTCAAAATTAAATGAAGCACAAAAAAGGTAAATACTATCATACTATATAGTATAATAGTATTTGACTAGAATCCAAAAAACCAAAAAATATGCAGAAAAACTCAAAGTTATCGAAAAGCGAAGTGAACAATATTTTATACCAATTATGTCTCGCGATAGCCGAAACAAAAGACCCCAATGAAGCAGCTGATTTTTTGCGCGATCTGCTTTCATATAAAGAATCAGAAATGATTGCGAAGCGATTGAAGATTGCCGAGTTGCTCGTTACGAATCAAACATACAAAGAAATTGAAGAATCTTTAAAAGTCAGCGCAACAACAATAGCTCGTGTTAATGAATGGCTACACATATCAGGTGAGGGGTATCAAAGAGCAATAGCAAGGACCAGAGGAAAAATTCCTAAAAATTTTTCTGAATCTGAAATAAAAAATTGGAATAACCTTAAAAGGAAATTCCCAATATATTATTGGCCTGAAATACTTTTAGAAAATATCATTGAAAATTCAAGCAAAAAACAAAAAGCTCAAATTCAAGCAGTTATAAATAAGCTAAATAAAGCAAAAGAAAAACCGGCATTATATAAAAAAATCAAAAAACTCTTGAAAAATCCTAATACAAGTATTTGTTCAAACTAAAGCTATTTTTTGGTAAATACTATCATACTGAATAGCATGATAGTATTGGCTTAAGAGTTATTTTTGAATAGATAAAAAAAGTGGGAGTGCATCGATATAGACCGATGACTCCCCTTAACTAACAAAAAGCTCACAGAGACAAACTTACTAATTTGTTCCGGGGCGAAAGGAAATGCAAGAAAAGTCCCCGGTGAGAAGTGTTCATCTCCTCCATAAACTAGTTGTTTATATGCTCAAATACTAATAAAATAACCAAAGGAAGTCAACGATTTCTATTGCTATAACTTTTTGAAAATAGTATAATGAATAAAATTGGTAAAAATTTAAACCATACATTATGAACCCCGTTAGAAATTCAAATGAATTTTGAAATGGGGGTAAAAAATATGAAAATTTCTAACGGGGTGAATAAAAAAATGATTGTAATTTCGCTCGGGGGATCGTTGATTGTGCCGGATGAAATCGATTGGAAATTTCTCAAACAATTCAAAAAAATAATCGAAACGGAAATCAAAAAAGGTTGTCGTTTTATTATCGTGACCGGTGGAGGAAAAACAGCTCGAAAATATATCGAGGCTGGAGCAAAAATGGGGAATATTGATGCGGACGATAAGGATTGGATAGGCATACATTCAACCAGACTGAATGCTCATTTCATGCGCACCATTTTCAAAAAATATGCGCATCCAACAATCAATACAAATCCTTACGATTTGGAAAGTTTTTTAAAAGCCAAAGAGCCAATTTTGGTTGCCGGCGGCTACCGTCCGGGCAATTCAACTGATTATATTTCCATTCTTTTGGCCAAACATTTTGAAGTGAAAAAAGTGGTCAATCTTTCCAATATTGACTATGTCTGCGACAAGGATCCGAAAAAATTTAAAGATACCACGAAAATCAAGGAAATTGCCTGGCCGGAATTCCAGAAAATTGTCGGCGACAAATGGGATCCGGGTTCCAATGTGCCTTTTGATCCGGTAGCTTCAAAAGTAGCCGCCGAAGAGAAAATCGAAGTGGCAATTTTGAACGGCAAAAAACTGGCAAATTTTCAAAAATATCTGGATGGGAAAAAGTTTATTGGGACAACTATCAAATAGTATCAAGTATCTTGCCAGCCTCGCGTCGATAAGCGAATACCTTCGCGAGTCGAGGCAGGTATAATGTATAAAAACAACCATCTTTGGTTGTTTTTGCATTAGCACAAAGAAAAGTTAAGATATTTTTTTATATTTCAACAAAAGATAGAAAAAAAGATAGGAGCAAAAAGCAATAAATCCACCGATAATAACAAAGCCGACATAAAGAGGCAGCGCTAAGTCAAAGAAAACAATCTCGCTGAAAAAATATTGAACGCCGAGATCAAGAGTGTGATTGAATTCCTGCATTAAATAGGCAGGCGTTGTGTTGAAAAGAAAACCGCCAATAGTCGCGGCCATTGGCAAAATAAGCAAAGTAGTCCACAAGTTGCTGGCCAGAACGCCGATCGTTGCCGAAGCTCGGTTCCAATTAAAAAACGTTGCAATCACCAAGGTCGTCAAAGGACCACCACCTGGGACAATTCCCAAAAAGACTCCCAGCGCGAAACCGGCCGCAATATGATTGGGCGTATCTTTAAGCGTAAAAAAATGCCGCAAGAAATTTTTGATTTTTTGCCAGAGTGTTGCCATAGATATAGAATAACTTTTTATAAAAAAATAGGCAACTAAATAAAATAGACAAAAAGATTTTTGCTGATTATAATTAGAATACAAATTAAACTAAATCTGTATGGCATTGGTATTTGACATAGAAACAATCGGGGAAGATTTTGATACTCTTGATGGAATTACTCAGGAAACACTTACGCGTTGGATAAAAAAGGAAGCGGACACGCAGGAAGAATATGAAAAATCATTGGCTGATCTCAAAAACGGCCTCGGCTTTTCTCCTCTCACCGGCCAAATTGTGGCCATCGGAGTCTATGACACCGAAAAAGACAAGGGCGCGGTTTATTTTGAATCACAGGATAAAAAAAACACGGATTTCGAAGAAGGAAATATGAAATTCAGAGTTTTAAAGGAAGATGAAATGCTCCGCCAATTCTGGAATTTGGCGGAAAAATATGATGAATTCGTGAGTTTCAACGGGCGCGCCTTTGATGTGCCTTTTCTGATGGTCCGCAGTGCTATTCACAATATTCGGCCGACAAAAAATCTGATGGCTAATCGCTATCTTTCCAGCCAGCCCAAAAATGCCAAACACGTGGATCTTTTGGATCAATTTACTTTCTATGGTTCAGTCAGAAGAAAAGGCAATTTGCATCTTTGGTCACGCGCTTTTGGTATTGAAAGTCCCAAGGCTGGCGGCATCACCGGCGATGATGTCGGAGAGCTTTTCAGAGAAAAGAAATTTATGGAAATCGCCAAATACAACGCTGGCGACCTCCGCGCTACCAAAGAACTCTATGATTATTGGAAAAAGTTTGTAAAATTTTAAAAGCCGGAACATCAGATAGTGCCCGGCTTTTTGAAAATATTTGATTCAGATTATAAAATTTTTTTTACGATTGGAATCCAAGCGATTGTAGTAATCGCTAGTCCTGTAGCAATAAACAAAAGCTTTTCTCTTATCGCGGTTTTGTATGCTGTGATACCACTTAGCAGTTTATCTCTCCTGCAATCTTCATAACAAGTCTCTACTAAAGCAAGAAAACCGCCAGCGCAAACTATTGAAATAATTAAGTCTGTGTCTGTAATGTTTTCCTTAGACATCCAGACTCCCGCTACAATTGAAAAAAACAGGATAGCTAAAATCGCGAAGTTGAGATATTTAATTTTAATGTATTTTCTTTGTGCTACCAATGGAAAATCATTGACTTCGAGAGTTTCTTCAGTAAATAATGCGACGGATTTTTGTTG
>CAZFCX010000055.1:0-6162 GCA_964517825.1 uncultured Bdellovibrionales bacterium | reverse complement strand
CTGGTTTGCTCCGCCGCTTCTTGGTTTACAAAACCCTTTAAATCCGATATGATTTAAATATAGAGATTCCACACTTTATATTATAATCTATATACTTGAATTTACAACAGCAAGCTATGAAAATTGCAGATAACCTCAAAAAAATAAGAGCGGAAAAGGGCTACTCTCTCGAAAAAGTGGCTCGTCTTGCTGATTTGTCCCTCAATACGGTTGTTAAGATAGAAAGCGGCGTCAATAAGAATCCTACCATCGATACTCTTTCCAAAATCGCCAAGGCGCTTGAGATTGATGTTGATGATTTAATACAAAAGTAGTTATGGCAAAGTCTTTAAATTCAAATCTCCATAGGGCTGCTAAGGTGAAGAATGATGAGTTCTACACCTTGCTTCCCGATATTGAAAAGGAGCTGAAACACTACAAAGATAAGTTTAGTGGCAAAGTTGTGTACTGTAACTGCGATGATCCTTTTGAGAGCAACTTTTTCAAATATTTCGCCGCTAATTTCAACGCACTTGGGCTGAAGAAGATCATCACTACAAGCTACACAAAATCGCCGATTGTCGGTGGTCAGTTGCCGCTGTTTGAGGTTGAGGGACTTAAACCGAAAGGCAAAGAACCGTTCAAAATGGAAATCAAAGAAGTGCCGGATATGGATGGCGATGGTGCAATAAATCTTGAAGACGTTAAACATTTACTGAGGCACGATAAAAACACCGCTACCCCACTTAAAGGCAACGGCGATTTTCGTAGTGAGGAGTGCATCAAGTTACTAGAAGAAGCGGATATAGTTGTTACAAATCCTCCGTTCTCGCTCTTTCGGGAATATGTAAAGCAGTTAGTTAAATATAAGAAGCAGTTTTTAATTATTGGAAATGACAACGCAAGAACCTATCAAGACATTTTTAAACTGATTCAAAAAAATAAACTTTGGTCTGGGTATGGGAAGGTGAAAGAATTTATGCAACCAGATGGAACAATAAAAAAGTTTGGCAATGTTGGGTGGTATACGAATCTGGATATAGCGAAGCGACATGAGCCTTTAACGCTCTATAAAAAATATACTCCTAAAGAATTTCCTAAATATGACAATTACGACGCAATTGAAGTCTCAAAAGTTTCTGAAATTCCTATGGACTATGATGGTGTGATGGGCGTTCCAATAACTTTTTTTGACAAATACAACCCAAAACAATTTGAGATTTTGGGCATTACAGACAGGGATCCAAATAATGAGTATAGGACAAAATTATATACTCAAGAAGATTCACCAAAATACAACGACTTGAATAGGCGCGCAGCGATAAAAATCAAGGGCGAACTTAAACCAACCTATGCGCGTTTGCTAATAAAACATAAGAAATAATATGAAAATTGAACTACATCAAATTCCGATACGCAAAGTAATTGAGGGCTACAAAGACAGCGCCGAAGAAGGTGTTGTCGCTTACGGCGGCGAGCTTGATATTCGCCCGAAGTATCAACGCGAGTTTGTCTACAAAGGCCACCAACGCGACGCTGTAATTGAGACCATCAAACAAAAATTTCCACTTAACGTAATGTATTGGATGGTGCGCGATGATGGCGGTTATGAAATGTTGGACGGACAACAGCGCACTATCAGTATCGGACAATATGTGAACGGCGATTTTTCACTCAACGACTACTTTTTCCATAATCTCACCAAAGAAGAACAAGATCAGATTTTGGATTACGAATTGATGATTTATTTCTGCGAAGGAACGGATAAAGAACGATTGGATTGGTTCAAAACTATCAATATTGCGGGTGAAAAATTGACGGACCAAGAGTTACGCAACGCCGTCTATACCGGTCCGTGGCTTTCTGACGCAAAACTGAAATTTAGCAAGACAAATTGCGCGGCGTATCTTTTGGCTAACGATGGTGGATCGCTTCTAAAAGGTTCGCCAATCAGGCAAGAGTACCTAGAAACCGCACTCTCGTGGATAAATAATGGCGAAGTAGCGGATTACATGGCAAAACATCAGCACGACAAAAACGCCAACGAATTGTGGGAATACTTCCAAGATGTTATTGCGTGGGTGCACAAAACCTTTCCAAACTACCGAAAGGAAATGGCGAGCGTGAATTGGGGCGAGTTATACAACCAATTCAAAAATAAAAAGCTAAATGCCAAAAAACTGGAAACGGAAATTGCGGAATTGATGCAAGACGAAGATGTAACGAAAAAGTCCGGTATTTATCCGTATGTTTTGACACGAGATGAGCGGCATTTAAATATTCGTTCATTTACCGACAACATGAAGCGAGAAGCATACGAGAGACAAAAAGGTATTTGCGCATTCTGCAAAGAAAAGTTTGATATTTCTGAAATGGAAGCCGACCACATTACCCCTTGGCACGAGGGTGGCAAAACTAACGCAGGAAATTGCCAAATGTTGTGTAAAGACGATAATCGAAGAAAATCTGGAAAGTAAGCAAGTATATCTATGAGATTAAAATCCTTTCAAATTAAGAATTTCAAATCAATTGTAGACACGGGCAAGTGTCATCTTTCTGATGAAGACAATTTACTCGTACTTGCGGGTCAAAACGAAGCTGGTAAAAGTGCGGTGATAGAAGCTCTTGATTTTTTCGGGAACGGGCCTGACGAAGATTTTGAGAGGTTGCAACGCCGACAGGATACAACACCGGAAGTGATTTGTGAGTTTTCTCTCTCTGATGAGGATATTCAGAATGTATTTGTAGAAACCGACAATGAAAAATTGAAAAAATACCTGAAAAAGAACCCCATTGTTGGTTTTGTAAGAGGCGGTGAAGGTGAAGAAGACTTTGAGAATGTCACTTTCACCAATGATACGCGCGAGGCGTTGCAACAATTTTTTGTTTCCGAGGAAGATGAGGAGGAAGAAACGGGAGAGGAAGCTCCGAAAAATGAACCAGCTCCAGAAGAAGCAAAGACGGCAGATGAAAGCGAAACCGCCGAGGAAGTCTCTCTGGAAACAATAGAAGATTTTATTTGGAACGAAAGCAGAGATTTTATTTTCTATGACACGTTCACCGATTTACTCCCGGGCGTTGTTACTATTGATAAGCTCGATGATTATCCAGCAGTTCGAGATTTTGAAAAAGTATTTAGCGTAAATTTTTCAGAAGTCGTTAAGCTGGAAGAGAGGGCGATCACGCGCGAAGAAATGCGACTAAATAAGGAAGCGAGTGATGATTTGAATAAATACTGGAAACAGCGTCTTGAAGAAGGAGGTGAATATAATTTCAATGTAAAAATTGTTCCTCAAACAGAGGAAGGAAAGTCAAAAATTGAATTCAAGATAGATCGGAAAGATGGCGACCCTCTTTTCATCGAGCAAAAAAGCAAGGGGTTCCGATGGTTTAGCGCCTTTAATTTACGTTTGCGGGCTATGGCGGCGGAGCACATTAAAATAAAGAATATGGTTATTTTGGTTGATGAGCCGGGACAGGGCCTTCACGAAAAAGCGCAACGTGATGTAAAGCTTGTGCTTGAAGAATTGGCTAAAAAGAAAGGCGCGCAAGTGATTTATACTACACACCACCCTAATCTCATAGGCACAGAAGGACAGGAATTTGCACGCATCAGAGTTATTTCAAATACTAAAGAAACTGGTACGAAGGTTGAGACTGCTGCGCAATATGCGTCCCGTGCAGATCAAGGCGCTAAAGATACCCTCTCACCAGTTATAACAGCGATGGGTATTCATAGTATCCACGCGGTATTAGACACTAAACGTCTCAATGTGGTTGTCGAGGGCATTTCTGACCACTATTATTTGACTGCATTCAAGAAACTATTTAGCAAAGATGAGCGCCTTTATTTTTTGCCTGCCTGCGGTGTAAATAATGTTCCTAATCTTGTCAGTGTCCTAATTGGTTGGGGTTGTAACTATAAAGCAGTATTTGATGATGATGCAAAATCAGGCAGAGCCGCCTATAAGCTACTGCGCGATGAGTTTTATGAAAAAAATGATGATTATGCGCACGAGCACATTATCAAGATATCCGGATGCAATGGAATTGAGGATGTTTTCAGTAAAACGGATTTTTACAAACACGTTCTAAACAAATCGCTCCCGCGAGGAAAAACTACGAAAAGTAATTCACAATCAACAGACGGGAAAAAGGAGTTGCTCGCAAGATTATTCTTAGAAAAAGCTGACGCAGATTCGGGGTCTATGAGCTTTACAAAAGACACCGAGAAAAAAGTTAATGAAATATTTGACTGGTTGTATGAAAAATTTGTAATAAGCGCGCCTGAAACAAATCCGAAGGATAGTGATAGTCAAGGGAGCAAGTTGAGCAAATGATTTTAGCGTAATTATGGAGCGGCAAATATTCACAATCGGATACACGATACCGACATTTGACGAAAACTATATTGATTTTTATGACGGCGCATCTTTGATGGACGCTGATATTTTGCTGATTTCACCTGATTCACTGACGCCAAGAGAAGGGTATGGCAGTTGGATCGAATTTTCCGCAGGAGGAGGTTGCTATAATGCTCCAACATCAAGTGAATATGAGAAAAAAGTATCCCATCTCAAAAAAGAAGTAACGGATTTTTTGCAGTCCGGGAAAAGTGTTTTTATGCTTTTGTCTAAAGAAGAAACACATACACTTTCATCTGGAGTATCTCACCCAAGGAAAGGAGAAAATTTACATAGTACATATACGAAAAGTAACTATGATTTTTTACCAATCAGTATCGGTACATTAGTGTCCGCCTCTGGGAAAAATATTACATTTTCGGGAAACGCGTTGTTCAGTGATTTTAACGATAAATTCAAGAAGAACTTGGAATATCAGCTTTATATTGAAAACGCAAACGGGGCGCAGATTCTTTTCACTGGTAAAGACAAAACAAAAATTTTGGGAGCGATTTTTAAAGTCAAAGGCGGAAATCTAATCGTATTGCCCTTCATCAATTACGACGAGAAAAAATTTACTGAATACAAAGGTAAAGAAAAGAAAGAATATTGGACAAAAGAGGCAATACAATTTGGAAAATCTTTAGTTAAGACACTCGTAGATATAGACAAAGCCCTCCATAAGGGCGGAGACAAAACCCCACCCCCAGACTGGACAAATGAGACAGGTTTTCAGTTGACCCAAGAGCAGATTTTGCAGAAAGATGTTGAAAAGAAAACAAAAGAAATTGATAAACTCATTTCACAAAAGGACAAATTGCTCGCAAAGATTGATGAAGAAATTAAGTTGCGAGATTTACTTTTTGAAAAAGGAAAAGTGCTTGAAAATGCAATCAATATAGCATTGGAGATTTTGGGATATAAGGCGGAAAATTATAACGATGGACACCTTGAGCTAGATCATATTATTACTTCGCCAGAGGGAGATCGCTTTATCGGCGAAGCCGAAGGCAAAGACACTTCCGCTATAAACATTGATAAATTTAGGCAACTCGCAGTAAATATTCAGGAAGATTTACAGAGAGATGAAGTGGAAAGCCCCGCAACTGGTATTTTATTTGGCAACGGTTTTCGACTCACAAAGCCGTCTGAGCGAGCAGAGCAATTTACGACCAAGTGTCTCAATACTGCAAAATCGTCAAATTGTGTCCTCGTGAGAACAACTGATCTTTTCCGTGTTGCAAAATATGCTAAGGAGTCAAAAGACAAAAAATTTGCCAAAAGCTGTCGGGACGCTATAAAAAACAGTATTGGGAAAGTCGTTGATTTTCCCGCAGTGCCAAAAGGGAGCTAAATTTTGCGTTTTACAATTTCTCCTAAAACGCAAAATTAGTTTGTGCGCGCACTGGGCGGGTGGGGCAAGCACAAAGAGCTACCACGAACGCCACCGAAGCCACAGAGCGAACACAAAGCAAGCACCGAGCAGGCATCGCGAACGAATGTGAGCGGCCAGTGCGAGGTGGTTGCGAAGTGTGAGCGGACAACAGAGCTACCACAAAACGTCGAGAGGAAGCGCCTCGGGCCGACGCGAACGACGAAAAAGGGCGACACCAAGCTACCAACCATGCTATATTTTACTTACTAGCCCTTTGAAGGAGTGAAGCGGCGGAGCAAACCAAAAATTTCCTTCCTTTCAAATATTCCGCCTTGCGGCGGGGGGTCTGGGGGGAGCCGCACAAAAAAATGAAAGGAAATTTTTGGGTTTGCCGCGCGCGACCAA
>CAZFCX010000054.1:0-6298 GCA_964517825.1 uncultured Bdellovibrionales bacterium | reverse complement strand
TGGCGGTACCTTTTGGACAAAATCCGAACTTATTTTGAACAAAACCCCGACGCTGAATTCTGACTTGTGCGTCGCCGAAGGCGACGCACACCCACCCACCACCCAAAACGGGCGGGCGGGCAAAAATTCATTTCCCCCAAACCCCCTTTTCTTTTTGCCCGCCCGCCTTGCCCGCTTCGCGGGCGAGCCGATGATTTTTTATTATACCAATTCTTTCAATTCCTCTCTACTCTTCTTCAATAATTCTGCATGTAATTCTCCGATGAAAGTTTTGTTATTTCTTATCACTTTTTCAAAAAATCCGGTATAGTCCGCTGGCGTTAGAAAATAAAAGCAATACTCCTGTCCCTCTTTCTCAACCTTGGCGTTTAGTTCCATAAAATAATCATTTGCGCCGGCGATTTTATCTCGGTTTTTTACATCCGTATCCTCATCGTGTTTCGTTTCCACAAAAATAATCCTGCCCCCTTTTTTAATAATGAAGTCGGGGTTAAATTGTTTTTGTTGGGGATGCGTGCCGGGGCGATAATTATACGGGATTGAATAAAATCCCTTGTCTTTTGATTTCACCCAACAATCAATAAATTTCGCGTTCTCTTTTCTTGTTAGTATTTTCGCAAAGTCAATTTCCGGTTCTGAAGCAAGCACCGTAACATTCAGCGGCGATTTGTAATCATCTTCATCTATTTTTATAGAATACTTGCCTTTTATCTCATCAAGCGCTTCGTTGATATTTTCTAACTCCTTTGCCGTAGATGATTTAAGAGATTCTTCGCTAAACATTATTCCCTTGTTTTTCTTTACCTCGCTGATGCTAATAAAGGACGAATTCATTTCTTTCGTAGTTTTTTCAATCGGATCGCTATACACATCCACTATTCGAGATTGACCGGTTAATTGTCTGTAAAGCGTATTGAAAGACGATTTAGCTCGCTGGAGATTGGCTTCTGTTACCGTCTTTTCGCCAATATCTTCCAGCTCTTTTTCAATCAAGTTTTCAATAAATTTTCTATTCGCTTTCTCAGCAAAGTTAGTATTATGCGTCAAATCCAAAAGCAGGATATTGTTAAAAACTTCATTCACCGCTTCTTTGATGGAATACTCCTCTAAATCAATTTTTGTTCGTTTGATTGTTTCCTCTCGCGTTCTGACTGATCTATAAATCTGTTCGGTTATGTCTTTTCTGCTGCTAAATCCAAGAGATTTCGGCAATTCAATTTTTCCGCGAGCAGGAGTTTTTGAATCGGAAACAATCTTCTTTTCAACATTCATCCAATAAACTGAGAAATTATATTTTGATTCTTTATCAACTTTGCTGGTAATTTTCTTGCTGATTTCCGCCACATCCCGCACCAAGTCATCAATCCTTGGCCCCCAAGCGTCGTGATTAAAAATCGTAACCTGCGGGTGAATTTTCGCGTCGTTTTGATAAACTGGCGGCACGCGCAAGCCTCTGCCCAATACTTGGGCAATCAGCAATTTTGAATTAAACGCTCTGTCTTCGTGGGGGACAATTTGAAAAACATTATTTACATCCCAACCCTCGGTAAGCATAGAAACAGAAACTATCCACTCTACCGGATTTTCCGGCTCGTCAACAGTTTTTAATAATTCCCGGTTTTCTTTATGCTTTTGAGCAGAAGTAACTGGCAATACCTTTTTCTTTGCTTCTTCGGCCGAGATTCCTTCTTCCGTTCTCAAAAACTTCCTGATTTCATCAGCAATTTTATCGGTCTTTGAAATCTGGTTGGTAACAAAAATCGTGATGTGCTTTTTAACTTTCGGATATTCCCTTTTATTTTCAATATGGTTTCTGTAAATCGCTCTAAATTTCTGCTTCCAGCCCCTTGATTCGTCTTTTTCTAAATAGTTGATGTCTTTCACCATTCTGTCTTCTATCGCTTGCCGGATCGGATACCTGTAAATAACATCTTTGAAATAATTGTCGCCTTTGTACGGCGTTCCTGACGAGTTAAGAATATAAGCAAAGTTATATTCCGGATTTCTTAAAAACTTTGCCCACTCTAACATTTCTTCTTTGTCTAATCCGCCGGCAGTTGAATTGATGAAATGATGGGCCTCATCGTTGATTATCAAAATTTTTCTGTCTTTTCCTCTTAAATCTTTTATTGATGAGCCGACATGGTCATACGCCTTATGGATATTATCAATCACAATATCGCCCTTTTTGATCGCTGTATTTGCCTTAATAATGCCCGGGTTTCTGTATTTTCCATCTTTGGGAAAGGCGCTTTGCAGATTTGTTTTGATTGTAAAATTATTAAACTTTTTCCAAATCTCATCTTTAATTGTTCGCGATGGTCCAACAATCAAAACATTATCAACTACGCCTTCGGCAAGCATTATCCTTGCTACCGCATACATCACCCAAGTTTTCCCGGTTCCAGTGGCTAAATCAATCGTGCAACTTAATTTATCTCTAAAAAGCAAATCGCCAAGCAATTCGCCTTCGTCTCTAAAAAACTCCTGCATTGCTTCGTTCGTCTTAAAATTCTCGCTGACTAATTCTCCAATGTTTTTATACTCACCGCTTAAAAAGAATTTGATAACCCTTCGCGTCGCCTCAATCTGATATTCCCGCTCGCCGCAAAGCTCAGCGATAAAATCCTCGTATTTAGAAATGTCAAAATTGTTGGCTTTCTCTGAAAGCCGTAAAACTAAATCGCTCGGGCTGATTGTTTCTTTGTATTCTTCGGGCATATCACTTTTTCTTAAAATCCTTGATATTTTTCACTTCCACTTTCTCGTTTCCCAAAACATCAAGATAAATAATCATTAGCTTTTGTCCGGCTTTCTCTTTAGGGAAAACAACCTTGAAATCGTTTTTAACAATCTCATCGCCAAAGAAATAATGATCCATATCAAAAACTTTTCCGTCGTAATTTTCGTCAATCATCACCATTGATAACGCTTCTTTTTTCGGGTCTTCAAATTCCACCGGCTTTTTGCTGATTTGTACCGGCTCAAATTTCTTTATCTTTATCACCAGCTGGTCAAAAAGCCCGCCGTCTTTGCCTTGATAGTATTCGCACTCCACCTTTGGCGGATAGATAAAATCAAAGCCGACGCTCTCTATCGTCTGATTGATATTTGCTTTGGATAAAGGCTGAAGTCCTCTGATAAAACCTTTTTCTTGAATTTTCTGGATAATGGAATAAGGCACTCTTAAAACATAGTACCGGATCCTTCCTTTATCCACATAATCTTCATTGAACCTGACAACGCTTTGCGGCGCAATAATATACATCTCATCTTTTAATCCGCTTCCGATTGTTTTGTGTAGGTCATCAATAAATTCATAAGTCAAATAATCTTTTTGTGAAAACACCATCACCGGCCGGTTATTCAAAATGCCGTGCATTTGAACACCTTTAACTTTGTTGTCGCTTGGCTCCGCGCCAAAGAGTTCCAAAACAAATTTTCTGTAATCCGCCTCGTCCATTTTCTCAATAAATCCGGAGTCCTGATAAAGCCCGGCATTATACAAAACAAACGGCTTTGGCTTTAATGCTCTGCCTTTGTTGCCGATTTCTGCTTTCAAATTCAGCATCCGCTTTTGAATTGTATAAATCGCTAACTTTGAAGAATCAATCATTATCCATTTCCTGCCCAATTTTTCCGCCACCGCGCCGGTTGTGCCGCTTCCAGCAAAGCAATCTAAAATAATGTCGCCGGGGTTAGAAGAAACTTTTATCACTCTATCAAGTAAACGCTCTGGTTTTTGTGTTGGATAATCTAGTCGTTCATTTTCTACGGGATTAAGTGCCTGAATCAACCAAACATCCATCGGAAGTTTAGTAGTGTCTGAAGCAGATATTCTAGCACCAGCTGGGATTTGAGCTCTTTTTAATGCTTTCTCTGTTCGTGGATCTTTTGATCTTTCTGGATGGAACATGTAATTGTTGCTATTTGTGTAAAACAAAATAGTTTCATGTTTCTTGGCATATTCTGTTTTTCCAACACCGCCTGTTTCATAATGCCAAATGATTTCATTTCTGAAATTATTCTCCCCAAATAATTCGTCCATTAAAAGTCTAATATGAGATCCTTTCCGCCAATCTAAATGCACATAAATACTTCCGTCTTCGGTTAACAACTCTTTCAAAAATATCAGCCGCTTTCTTAAAAACTCCAAAAATTCCGCTCCAGCGATTTTATCTTGATAGGCTTTTTGTTCTTTCGCTCCTCTAAACTCCTGCTCTGTCGCAAATGGCGGATCAATATAAACAAGTTTTACGCCGTTTCTGCCGTCAGGATTTCTTAATTTTCCTTGCTCTTTTAATTTCAAAAGGTGCTTTAATGCTTGTAAATTATCGCCGAAAATCAGCATATTATGCCATTCGTTCTCTTTTGTTTCGCCAAATTTCTTAATCGGCTGAAACGGCACGCTCAAAGTGTCTGCCAAAATATCTTCTTTTCTTTCCTTATCGGCATAAGTCAATTCATATTCTCTTTCCGTCTCAAACGGAATCAAAAACCGATATTCATCCGGAATCGGCTTGTTTTCCTGAATCCTTTTAATAATTTCCTCTTTTTGTTGTTTAGTTAGTTTTTTCATAGATTAAATTCTGCCACTTAATAAATTATCCTGGTCTTTTTTTATTGTTTCAGTCGGGGGATTATGCCAGCCAAACCGATCAAAAATATATTTTATTACCTCAAAAGCAAGGTCTTTCGGGCTGGTTATAATCTGTTCCTTGGTAAATTCTTTAACGAATTCTATTTTTTGTGCCCCTGTTTTGTATGGCTGAAAAAATGGCGCTCGCATGCTGTCCTCAATCCAGAGTTCCCTATTTTCCGTATTATGCAAGGCGATAGAAACGCGCACGCCCTCATCGTATATGCCGGCTGTTCCAAGCCGCGATAGAAATTCAAAAATTTCGGTCATTTGATATACAACACTGCCGATAATTCCAAGCGAGGACATTGGCTTGATTTTTTCATGCAAGTTTTGTTGCCAACTATCTTCTTCAAGCCAATCTTCGCGAAGCGCAAGATAATGAATAAATTGGCCGCTTTGATACATCCGCCAAAATTCTTTATGGTTTTCCCAATCTACCCATCCTTGATAAAAATTTTCTCCGGGCTCTAATCCCGTATCATCTCCCCTACGTCTCGGAAAGTGGGGGTAGTCCCATCCGCGAAGCTCAACTGTATTTTTTTCAACTATATCCTTGCATTCGCCAAGAGAAGTAAATTTTTGAGTATCAATAAGCGGCTGGAAATTTATCCGCCAATAACCCCTTTTTTTGATTTTTTCTAATAAATCTTTTTTCATAATCCCTTTAATTCATCGTCTAACTTTTTTTTAACCGATTGCTTAACAGTAAAGCCAAGTTCTGTTTTCCTTTGCATCATCTTTACGGTGGCAATTTTTATGATATCTCTCATATCGTAAGAATTGGACACTGGCGCGCTTTCAACCCTTCTGTTTTTATTTCTGTAATAAACTACTCCTGCTTTTGTATCGGTGCTATCTTTTCTACAAATCACAGGCACTTCCTCAAACTGAAAAACTCGTATAACAGCGTATTCCTTGCCGTTTCTATCTTTGGGAAAATCAACCACAAAATTTACATGGGGATCAGCGTATTTCGTCATTTGGTCCTTCATTTCGTCAATTTTGTACGATGCTCTAATTTCCTCTGTTATTCCTTCTCTTTCAAAAGTTCCGTCGTCCAATTCTTTCATTCCTACGATTATAAAACCGCCGTCTTGGACGTTTGACATGGCCAAAATATCTTTGGCAAAGATTTTATCATCCCAATTACAAGCGCCCTTAAACTCAATGGTTTGAGTTTCTGTTCCGCCTTCTAATTTTGCTTCTAATTCTCCGGTAGTCATAGCTTTACTTCAATAAGTTATCAACCGACACATCAAGGGCTTTGGCTAATTTTTGGAGCGTGTCAATCGAGGGATTAGTGATACCGCCCGACTCCAGCTTTATTACCGTGTTATAGGAAATATCAGCTAATTTAGAAAGCCGGTCTTGCGACAAGCCTTTTTGTTTTCTTAACCTTTTTATATTTTTACCTATTGGCGAAATCTCTTTTGACATTATAGTATTAGAATAATAGTATGTATGTATAAGTAATCACAATCTATAATTATGATACAAAATTATTTTGATAATGTAAAAACATTTTTAGGGAGTTTAATTCCAAATACCCGCGCACGGGAGGGCTGGGGCAAGGGCATTTACCTTTTTTCTTTTCTAAAAATCATCGGCTCGCCCGCGAAGCGGGCATGGCGAGCGAGCAAACAAACTCCTCGCAAA
>CAZFCX010000053.1:0-6394 GCA_964517825.1 uncultured Bdellovibrionales bacterium | reverse complement strand
GACATTTGGGGCGGAGAAATGATTTTGCAAAAGGACGAAGTTTATCCGATAGTAACTTATAGAAATTTTGAACATCAACTAGGAGTCCCGGAAAAGCAGTTTAAAGACCCGCTGGCAGTTTTGATGGATACTTTTGCCAGTATGAAAAAAGGGGAAAATTTGTGGTATCAAATTTTAGTATATCCGACCGATGTTAATAAACTAGAAGAAAAAGGCAAAAAAGAAATTAGTAAAATTTTAAGAGAAAAATCAGCTTCCGGCGGGGGTGGCACAGGAATTCTTGGTAAAGTTTTTGGTGAAATAAGCGACGTTTTTCTCGGAGTAATTCAAGAATTGACCGGCAACGTAGCTTTTAGCTCCAAGGCCGAAAGCGCAAAAGACGACTCATTAAGGATGATGAATCTTAAGCCCAGAGAAAAGAAGCAGGTTGAAGCTATACAAGAAAAAGTTAGCAAGCAGGTTTTTGAGACAAAGATCAGGTTTGTCTACGTATCTAAAAAGGAAGTGATGAACAAGCCAAAAGCCACCTGGGGGTTTATAGGTTTTATGAAGCAATTTTTAGATGTTGATTTAAACGGATTAAAACCGGACATGAAAGTTACTATTACTACGGCTCATTATTTGCTTGTTGACTGGCGTAAGAGCGAGAGAAAAACAAAGTTAATGTATGCTTATAAAGGACGAAGCGGCACTAGGGGCAGAAAAAGATTTATGTTGAATACTGAAGAATTGGCTACGCTTTGGCATGTACCGATTGAAGCTGTTGTTCGTACGCCGCTGATACAAAAGTCGCCTGGCCGCAAGTCCGAACCGCCAATGTCTTTGCCTTTAACTGAAGAAGTTATAGATGAAGGTCTGTTTGGCGCTACTTCTGAGCGGGGTGAAGATATTTTTAGTAACATAGCTGATGAGAACGGGACTAGCGAACAGCCGGCTGTTGCTGATATTCAAGACTCAGCTTCTCAAGCCATTGATTTTGATTTAAAAGACGAAAAAAAGAAAGGTGAACCACCGGCTAATTTGCCGTTTATTTAAAAAATATGGGAGATGATATAACAATTTTCGCCGAAACTACTTTCCGCAACAAATATCGTAGATTCGGAATAAAAAAAGATGATCGCCGCCGTCACATGTATTTGATCGGTAAAACTGGCATGGGTAAATCAACGATTTTAGAGAATATGATCATTGAGGATATTCGCGCCGGTAAAGGCGTGGCCGTGGTTGACCCACACGGTGAATTAGCCGAAAAGGTGATGCATTATATTCCGAACAGCAGGATTAACGATGTTATTTATTTTAATCCAGCTGACATTGAATATCCGATAGCTTTTAATATAGTAGAACATGTAGAGCCGCACTTAAGACATCTGGTCGCCTCAGGCCTTCTTGGCGTTTTTCAAAAACAATGGGCTGATTCCTGGGGGCCTCGTCTAGAATATATTTTGCGCAATGCTATTCTGGCAATTTTGGAGTATCCCGGCTCAACGCTTTTAGCCATTACAAGGATGCTATCAGATAAAAAATTTAGGAAAAAAGTGGTGGATAAAATTCAGGATCCAGTAGTCAAATCATTTTGGGTAAATGAATTTTCTTCTTACGCTGATAAGTTCGCATCTGAAGCGGTGTCGCCAATTCAAAATAAAGTCGGCCAATTTTTATCCAGCGCTTTGATTAGAAATATTGTCGGTCAAGTTAAGTCATCAATTGATATGCGTAAAGTTATGGATGAGGGCAAGATTCTGATAATGAATTTAAGCAAGGGCAGAATCGGTGAAGATAATTCAGCCTTGCTCGGCGCTATGATGATCACTAAAATCCAGCTAGCCGCTATGAGCCGTGTTGACGTTCCCGAAAAAGAGCGTAAAGACTTTTATTTATATGTTGATGAATTTCAAAATTTTGCCACTGACAGTTTTGCTAATATATTATCCGAGGCCCGCAAATATCGCCTTGATTTAATTTTGGCCCATCAATATATTGAGCAGTTAAATGAAAAGGTTAAATATGCTGTTTTCGGCAATGTCGGGACGATGGTGGTTTTTAGAATTGGAGCGGCTGACGCCGAAGAATTGCAACCCGAATTTTCACCGGTATTTACCGAGGAAGATATGGTTAATTTGCCTAAATTTGAATTTTACACAAAACTAATGATTGATGGCATCGCCTCCGAGCCGTTTTCCGCCCGCGGTTTGTCACCGCTTACTGAAGAAGAAAAATCCGGTAATTTAGATAAAGTTGTAAAGGTTAGCCGAGAAAGATATGCCAAAGAGAGGCGAGCGGTGGAAGAAAAAATTAGTCGCTGGCATAGCAATACCGACGAGGATGATTATAATAATGATAGTCACGATGACTTAGTTAAAGACAGAAAAAAGCAGAACAATAAATTAAATGACAAAAAAAATCAGCAGTCCAAAGCAAATAATGGCCATAGCGCCAAAGATTTGGAGACTAAAGAAAAAAAAAGTAAAAAAAGCGTAACAACTAAATGTTTTCGTTGTGGCAAAGAAACGACTGTGTCTTTTATTCCCGATGGTATTAGACCAGTGTACTGCGAAGATTGCTTGCAGCAGAACCGTAAAGATAAACAGTCGGAGATAGAAGATAGAAAAAGAAGAAAAGAGGAAGAACTACGTCAACTAGAAGAATTAAATAGTCTGCCAGGTAAAACAGTCACAGCTATTTTTCAAAAAGAAACAAGCGTAGAAAAAGCTCCAGCCGATGCTGAAGCTGAGATAAAAGAAAATGAAGAAATAAGATTTTAGCTTGACAAGCTGAATCAGATCAATAAAATGAATAGGGAATTTTAATTCCTTTTTTTATGACAGAAAATACATTTACAACGCAATATTTGAAAATCGGCAAAGCCTCTGAATTAGCCGGCAAAGACAGAAAGCTCTATCGTTTTTTAGAAATAATACCGGGTTTTTTGTCTTGGGGTACTTTATTGGGTCTTTTGATTTTATCTTATTTTTTCCCGGTTTTTGTGGCTTTTTTTATGATCGCCTTTGATATTTATTGGTTGTTGTTAGTCGTTTATTTGTCTATTCATTTGCTGTCTTCTTATCAACAAATGCAAAAAAATAAAAAGATTGATTGGCGCCTAGAGTGTGAAAAAAAATTCAAAGAAAATAATAAGGATTGGCGGGAAATTGTTCATTTGGTTATCTTGCCTTACGCTTTTGAAAGTTTAAATGTTATTAAGCCGACCATTGAAGCTATTTATAATTCCGGCTATCCCCTAGATAAAATAATTTTAGTTTTAGCCGCCGAAGAAAGGGCTGGCGTTAAAGCGATAGAAGATGCTAAAGCGATAGAATCAGAATTTGGCCATGCTTTTATGCATTTTTTAATTACCGTTCATCCTGATAATATACCAGGAGAAATAAAGGGCAAGGGGCCGAATCAGGCCTACGCCTGTCAAAAAGCCAAGGAAGAAGTTATAGATAAATTAAATTTTGATTACGATAAAATTATGGTTAGTGTCTTTGATATTGATACCATAATTTACAAGGATTACTTTTTTTGCTTAACACATAAATTTTTGACAGTTGACAATCCTTATCGTGCGAGTTATCAGCCGGTTCCAGTTTATCATAACAATATTTGGCAAGCCTCTTTTTTCGCGCGCGTTTCCGCTTCTTCCAATACTTTTTGGCAGATGATGCAGCAAATCAGACAGGAAAAGTTAGCGACTTACTCTTCGCATTCAATGACCTGGAGAGCGTTAGTTGATGTTGGCTTCTGGTCTAAAACCATGGTCAGCGAAGACTCTCGTATTTTTTGGCATTGCCTTTCTTATTATAAGGGCGATTACCGAGTTGAGCCTCTGCATTATCCAGTATCAATGGATGTTTGCATGGCTGATAGTTTTAAAGAAACAATAAAGAGTTTATACAAACAACAACGTCGCTGGGGTTGGGGAGTTGAAAATATACCTTATTTAGTTTTTAATACTATAAAAAATTGGCATTATTTGCCAAAAGGAAAGATGATTAGCCGTATTTTAGTGCAGATTTATGGCTTTCATTCTTGGGCTACTAATGCTTTAATTATTGCGGTTATTGGCTGGATGCCGTTAATTTTGGGCGGCGATCGTTTTCGCGATACCGTCTTGTCAACCAACTTGCCTTTTATTACGAGGACATTGATGATGATTGCTATGTTGGGCTTGCTCATATCCTCTGTTTTGGCTACTTTGCTTTTGCCGAAGCGCCAAAAAGGCACCTCTCTTGGAAAAAGATTAATGATGTTTTTGGAATGGGCCGTACTGCCTATTATTATCGTTATTTTTGGTTCTTTGCCCGGGTTAGAGGCACAAACCAGGTTGATGTTCGGTAAATATTTGGGTTTCTTTGTTACTCCCAAGCATCGTTAAAGTATTATAACAATAAAAATGCGATCAATTGGGTCGTTTTTTTATTATTTAATTTTATGTTATAATATATCTATTATGCTCACAGATATTTTTTGTAGTTTTTAATTATGTCGCTTCAGAAAAAAAATTTTTTTAAATCACTATTTACTAAACAAATATTGTTTACTATTGCCGGAATGACAATTATTACTTTGATCAGCATTCCTTTGGCTAAAAACGTTACCAAGCAATATAAAGTTAATAAAGAAATTGACATTTTAAAAAATGAAATCGCTAATTTAGGCGAAAAAAATTCACAATTCAAAAATTTAATTAGTTATATGCAATCCGACCAATTTGTGGAAGAGAAGGCTAGATTAAATTTAAATTATAGGCAGCCCGGCGAAAGCGTAGTAGTTATTAAGAATGAAGATAAAAAAGAAACGGCTGCTAGCGGGGATAAAAATGAAGTCAACATTGCCTTGGGGGCTATGACAGGCCTTAAGAACGAAAAATTAAGCAGTAATTTGCAAAGGTGGTTTAAATATTTTTTTAAATATTAGCCAAAATATTAAATATTATGGCAGACGAAAAATCAGAAATAAATCAAGTTGACGGTATAAAAAAATTGAGCAATGAAGAAAAAAAGAAATCTCGCGAGATTATTCTAGAAACAATTGGAGAAAAAAGCGAATTGGAAAATCGACCGGAAATAAAATCAGAAATTGAAAGCGTTAATACTAGTGCTGGTGTCGGTAAAAAAATCGATGGCATTTTGCATTTTGCCTCCCCCAAGGGGCTAGGAGAAAAACCTGAAGATGGAAAAAAAGAAGAAAGGGGAGTTGATTTTAATAAAAAAGAAGAGTGGCGCCGGGAAATAGGCAAAATTTTGCCGTTTACTGACGATATAAAGACTGACAAAGCAAAGCAAGAAACGCGCGCTTTAACCAAGTCTCGTTTAGATAGCAAAACCAGCAAGAAACCAGAAAAAGAAAAAGATTTATATTCAAAGAAAAAAAATAAACTTGTTTTTAAAAAAGAAGATGAGCGTAGAAATATTTTAGAATCAAAGCCAGCCGTTAAGAAAGAAACAAAAGACAAACAAAAGACTTCTTATTTTTCAGCGAGAACTGGCCAAATTAGACCCTTATCTAAAACGTATGGCAGTATTAAAAAATTCTCGGTGTTAAGTGAAAAAAATAAAGTTGCTTGGCATCGACTAGAGCAAAGAGCCAATACAATAGTCAGAAGAGCGTTAGTTTATTTTTTTATTTTTTTCGCTATAGCCGCGATAGGTTATTTTTTATTAGTTTTTATTGTAGTTAAGTTTAAACTAGATAATTCCGGTTTGCGTCTAGTGTCTAAGTACGTCTTAATCCCGGCTATTATAACCGTTGATGGACCGGTAGATTTCTATAGCTACCAGGATGCAAAAATAAACTTGGGATTGACCGATCAATCAGCTGAGCAAGAAATTATAAAAAACATTATCTTGTCAAATTTGTATAAAAAATTCAAATTAACCGACAAAAGTCTAGCCGGACTAGATAAGTTAAAAGAGCACATAGTCCGCGACGAAAAAATAAATCAAGCTCCCCTGGAAAGGATAAAAAAGATTGGAGAGATTCTAAAAAGCAATAATGATTTTGCCGCCGTATCATCCAAATACGGCGATGAATCCGGAAGGATAAATATAAGTAAAAACAGCGCCAATCAATATGGTTTTTATGACGAAGTTAAAAGCCTAGAGCCAAATGAAATGAGCGGTATCGTATATGCCCCAGAAGGTTATTACATATTTAAAAACACCAACAGCAGTCAGGATTTTTTAGACTTAAGTTATGTTTTTGTTAGGACAAAAAGCCTAGATAGCTATCTGGAGGAGTCAATGAATAGTTATAAGTATTTCAGTTTGATAAATTAATAATAAGAATTGGGCTTATTAAAAAAGCAAACTGTATTAATTAGTCCGTTAAAAGATGAGTTCAAGACAGGATTTAAAACCATAACCTACGGTTTACCCGCCTGCTAAAGCCA
>CAZFCX010000052.1:0-6409 GCA_964517825.1 uncultured Bdellovibrionales bacterium | reverse complement strand
AAAGAACTGAAACACCGACCGGAAGATTATGATCGCGTCATCCTTTGCGGCCCTATCTGGATGGGCTCTCTGATATACCCGTTACGTCGGTTTTTAGAAAAATATATTACTCGAATTAAAGAACTTGTTTTTGTAACTTGTTGTGCATCAGGAATAGAAATGAAAGATGACCAATACGGCTACGAAAAAGTATTCCAAAAAGTGAAATCCATTACCGAAAATAAATGTATCCGCTGCGAGGCTTTCCCCATTACGCTCGTCATGTCCCGCGAAGACCGCAGAAATAGCGATAAAGTTATGAAAACCAGATTGTCGGATGAGAATTTTACCGGCCGCATTGTCGAACAATTAGACCAATTTATTACCATAATGACCGAAAATTAATTCAGATTTAACTCATAAACGCTTCCCGACACGCAAAAAAAAAAGAGCTGCAATCAACACTGCAACTCCTTTTTTGTTAAAACCGAAAGATTATTTTTTATCTTCACAGGTTTTTTTGCAACCTTCCTCTGCTTTTTTATCGGCACAGGTTTTTTGACAACCGGCATCTCCTTTATTTTCGGAGCAACAACCTTTATCTGCATGTTTTTTGTGGCATGATTTGAAGAAACTATCCATTTCGTCAATCAACGCTTTCTTTTCATCCAAAGTTAAAGTTTCCCAATTAGCCATTTTAGCATCTAAAGCTGCTTTTTGTGCTTCTCTTTCTGCTTTTTCTGCCTGACATTTGTCATAACCATCTTTTTTGTCTTTCAAAAGGGCTTCTTTTCTTGCGTCATCAATATTTGCCCAATTATCCCAATCTGCACAAGCTTGTTTTTGTTCTTCGGTCATCTCTTTGCAACATTTGTGCTCTTCTTTCGGTTGACCTTCTTTTTCTGCATTTGCCGGACATTTTTCTTCATTTGAACAGCATGATGCCAATAAGAAACAGGCTGCTCCTGCTAATAACATGATTTTTTTCATAATTTTAATTTTTTAAGTGATTAATCTATTTTAAGTTGCAAAAATATTCTTTTTTTTTGATTATTACAATCGGGTACAAATTTTTTTCCCCATTTCCCTTTCAACATCATAAGTATCACCATTCTAATTTTTTTTACTATTTTTTTGGGGGGGACTATTGGCTACAAGTCCGCAGCCGAGGATTGCAGGTTGACAATCAGGAGATCCGAAGTCGGCAACAAAAACATACCGCCAATCCGATACCAAACATTGTTAAAAATTTACTCTTTTTCAATTCCTTTCAAGATTAGAAAAAAAACACTATTTTTGTTTTTCAGAACTCAAAAAACTACTCTATAAAAAATGAAAATATTTGAAGAAAACAAGGTAAGAACCCTTTGGGATGAAGAAAATGAGAAATGGTATTTGGCAATTGTAGATGTAATTGCCGCTCTGATTAATTGGCTACAAGTCCGCAGCCGAGGATATAAAATTATGAAAAGAATTCCCATTTTTTTCTTGTTTTTGCTACTAATCGGACAAATCAAAGGTCAAAATATCGTAATTGATCATCCCGTTTTAGGAGGTTTTACTATCCCATTTGAAGATACAATAATATCATCTTATAATGAATCTGGATGTACTACCTCGAATTACTATGTTGATTTAGACTGGGATTCAAACCATGATATTCGATTTTATTTAACGTGTTATATGGGAGGAATTGGAAACGGCTATGAAATGACTCTTTTTACGTTAAATAATTTTTCCATTCATGTTGATACTACTTATTCCGAACATTTTCAATTCATAGATACATCAGGCATCGTGAATGATTCGATTAGGCGGAGTTCGGTGGTAAAAAAATATAATTCGGGGGATCCCATTTATAATCACCAAAACATTCTTTCATCAGAAGAAAAGCTTTTGTATTACAGCAGTGGAAATTATCCTCCGTGTGTTTATAATAATATTAATTTATTTTTTCAAGACACCTCCTATATCGCATTTGAAAATAGTACAGGAAATTTATATTATCTTAAAATATTTGTATCCTCGAAATCTTCAATTCATCTTTTTTCTGCAAAGAGTAATGTTCAGGGTGTATTTATCAATGAACAGAAATTTGAGCAGAATTATATATTTCCTAATCCCGCCACAGAAATAATTTATTTAAAAGAAGATTTTGATATGGTTGCAATCTATTCCATACAAGGGACTTTGTTGGTTAAAGAAAATTTCTTTGGTGCACGGGATTACATGAATATCTCAACGCTCCCAAAAGGTATTTATCTCGTTAGACTTACAAAAAATGAATCTACTTATTTAAGTAAACTTGTGAAATTATAGGTTCATACAAAGGGTTCAATTTGCCTCCTGATTTGTCATTTTTAGTGCGGTAAATTTTTTGTTATAAATTATTTTTTTTTGGTAAAAAATAAAAACAGAGAAAAAACGAATCAAAGTCCCGGATAATCAAGTACACGATTTTGTTTTTGAAAAGAAAATCCCCTAATCAAAAAGAGTTAGTTCTGGCGGGAAATCCGTTTGATTACAAGTTCTCTTCGAGCTTGTACATGGGTTTTCTCAGCACTTATTTCCCCGGCACCAATAATTAAAAATGTTTTATGGATTAAAATTTTCCACCGGCGCCTCCGCCTCCAAAACCGCCTCCGCCACCAAAACCGCCAAAACCGCCAAACCCACCACTTCCGCTGCTTCCAAAGCCACCGCCGCCACTGCTTCTTCCACCACCTCTTCCGGATAACAGACTCCCTAAAAGAATCCATTTCCACAAATCGTTTCCTTTTCCCGAAGAACCATTCCCGGAACTTCCGCCACCGCCTTTTTTGCTAAGGATAATTACCAGAAAGACCATAAAAACAATAAACAGAATGCCAACGATGGTACCGACCACAACGGCAGTTTGCGAAGGTTCGCGAATTTCGGAAATTTCGCCGGACAAAATGGGCAGCATTACCTCAACGGCTTTGTTTACCCCTCCGTAGTAGTCATTTTGCTTGAATGAGGGAATCATGAATTGTTCAATGATTTGCTTGCTTTTGGCATCGGGAAGTACCCCTTCCAAGTCGTAGCCTACCGAAATGTAAACTTCGCCGGTTGTTTCGTTTTTTGGTTTCACGAGGATGACCACCCCATTCCTGTATTTCTTATCCCGAACGCCCCATTGTTCTCCTATTTCGTAGGCAAATTCAGCGGCAGAATAGCCATTGAGGTCATTTACCGTAACCACACAAACCACATTGGAGGTGCTGTCGTTGAAATCGACCAATATCCGTTCCAGTTCCTGAACTTCATTCCGGGTAAACAGATTGGCCAAATCATTGACTAATCGCGGCGGATTGGGTTGCGGAGGAATTTGCGCAAAAATAGTTGCAATACTGCAAAAAAAGAGAAATAAGATTGTGAGAATTTTCTTATTCATAGTGGATTAGAAGTCAAAATTAACATCCGGAGCCACTTCAGCGCCTTCTGCTGCCTGGAAATAGGCTTTTTTATCGAAATTCATGAGCCCGGCAACCATGTTGGCAGGGAAACGACGAATCAGCGAATTATAATTTTGTACAGATTCATTGAACTTCATTCGTTCCACCGTAATTCTATTTTCGGTGCCTTCGAGCTGGGCCTGGAGTTCAAGGAAATTTTGATTGGCTTTAAGTTCGGGATATCGTTCTACAACCACCATAAGTCTGCTCAGAGAGGAACTTAAATTATCCTGTGCTTTTTGGAAGGCGGCAAGATTTTCTTCGGTCAGTTGGGTAGGGTCGATTTTCATGGAAGTAGCATTCGCACGGGCTTCGATGACGGCTTGCAATGTATTGCGTTCGAAGTCTGCGGCTCCTTTAACCGTATTCACCAAATTAGGAATAAGGTCGGCGCGGCGTTGATAGACGTTTTCCACTTGTCCCCACGATTGAGACACTTGTTCGTCGGCACGCACCATTTTATTGTATAACGAAACAGGCCAAATGATTATAATAATCACGGCTACCAACACGATGGCTAAGGTAATGAGGGTTGATTTTTTCATATTTTTTAAAATTTAAATGACACACTATAGATTTGCAAAATTACAAAAAAGAGAATAGAAATAGAAGTTTTATTTTTGTATTTTTGCACAAATTTTAAAGTATGAAGAAGCAGATTCCCAATATCATCACCTCGATGAACTTGATTACCGGGTGTATTTCGATTGTTTTTGCGTTGCGGGGTTTTTTGGAAGTGGCGTCCCTATTGATATTGGTTTCCGCTCTGTTTGATTTTTTTGACGGGTTTGCAGCACGGATGTTAAAGGTTACTTCTCCGATCGGCATCGATATGGATTCTTTGGCGGATGTGGTCTCTTTTGGGGTTGCTCCGGCCACGATTTTGTATGCGTTTATGGAACAAACCTTACAGAATATGGAACCGGCACTGCGACATGGAATGATGCAAGCGTTGCCGTTCACCGCCTTTTTGATTCCGGCTTTTTCGGCGTTCCGATTGGCCGTGTTCAATCATGACGAAACACAGCACACAGAATTCCGTGGATTGGCAACGCCTGCGAATGCTTTGTTTATGGGTTATTTGCATTTTGCCGCCCGCGACCTTCCCATTTTGAACAATATTTGGGTTCTGGTAGGTTTGATTGTTCTGTTTTCTTTATTATTGGTTTCGAGAATCCCCATGTTTTCACTTAAATTTCATAATCTCAAGTTGGATGGAAATGAAATCAGATATATATTTTTATTTGTTTCTCTCATTTTATTGCTCATCTTTAAACTGGGAGCTTTTCCGATAATCATATTGACTTACCTGCTGATATCACTTTTGGCATTGGCATTTAAAAAAAGATAACCTTATGACATTAACTTCTATTGCTCTTTTTTGCGGTTCTGCGTGGGGAAATTCTCCGAAATATTCAGAATTGGCACACCAATTTGGCACTCAATGTGCGGACAGAAATTTGGTTTTATATTATGGTGGCGCCTGCGTCGGCTTGATGGATGTGGCCGCAAAAGCGGCTTTGTCGCGTCATGGCGTTGTTGTTGGCGTAAGTCCCACTTTTTTTTCAAAAGATATTATCCAGCCGGAAGAAATTACAAGTTTTATTCCGGTAGAAACGATGAGTGAACGGAAACAGTTGCTAGAAGAGAAAGCCGATGCCTTTGTGGCGTTGCCGGGAGCTTTCGGAACCATGGACGAACTTTTTGAGTTAATTACCGATGCCCAACTCGGGCTGCATCATAAGCCGGTAGCCATTCTGAATGCCTTTGGCTTCTACGACCATCTGCTGGCACAACTTCAAGTGTTTTTGAATGAAGGTTTCCTGAGACCTTTCCATTATGATCTGTTGGTCGTTGCCACTACTGTTGAAGAACTTTTCGAAAAGTTAGCCAGCTATGAAAATAGTAATGATGCGGCCTGGCTGAAAAAAATTAAAAATTAATTTTCATCTTATGTCAGAGTTTATTGATAATGAAGAGATATTAACTTCGAAGCCGGTGATTGAAATGATTGCACTGGCCTCCGAATATTGCCATTTTACTGAAGATCTTTCCAAATACCCGGAGGAGGAGCGATTGCCCTTTTTACAAAAATTGCTTTCGGCACTCTATTTGAAAGGATTGCTTTTCCCCACTATAGAGGTCAATGATGACGCCTATCATGAACGATTCATCACCGAAGAGGAATATGAATTGGTACATTTGAAACTCTCCAATGCTTTTGAAGAAATCAATTTTTTTTCAGTTGTCAACTTACAAGAAGAAGATACAGAAGCGGTTCCTGTTTCGGTATCGGAGTGTCTTGCCGATATCTATCTGGATTTAAAAGAATTTTTGTTGTTATTTGAAAAGGGTTCGGTTGGGGCACGCGAAAATGCGGTGGCTGCATGCCGGGTTGACTTTTTGGATAATTGGGGATATAAAATCACAATATTGCTTCCCTATTTCCATGCATTGATGAAAATAGAATAAGAAAAGAGCGTTGATTATGAAAAAATTATCGATGGATGAATTGGGGAGAGTTACCCCGTCGCAGTATCGCGAACAATCGAAAATTCCTTTAGCAGTAGTGTTAGACAATATTCGCAGCATGCATAATGTAGGTTCCATATTCAGGACTGCTGATGCTTTCGCTGTGGAGAAAATTTATTTATGCGGTATCACGGCAACTCCTCCGCACAAAGAGATTGAAAAAACGGCGTTGGGTGCGACGGAGACGGTTGCTTGGGAACATTTTTCCGACGGAGTAGAATTACTCGGACGATTGAAGAAAGAGGGCTATACGATTTTGGCAGTTGAACAGACCGATTCCCCGACACTCCTGACCAATTTTTCTTTTGATCCAACCAGAAAATATGCTGTTATCATGGGAAATGAAGTTTTTGGGGTGGATGATCAACTATTGGCATTATGTGATGGGGCTATTGAAATTCCTCAAGTGGGCGTAAAACACT
>CAZFCX010000051.1:2609-6501 GCA_964517825.1 uncultured Bdellovibrionales bacterium | reverse complement strand
AAACTTTTCTTTGGCGGTCTGCTCTTTGGGAGCAGGGCGGCGGGGCTTCGCGAGGATCGCCTGTCCGCCTCTGGCGGAGGCGAGGCGGAATTCCCCCCACACCCCCCTTCCGCCTCGCCCTCGCTTTGGACGCCGACGGAATTTGTGCCAGTTGAAAACTGGCGCGCCGCATTTTTAAATAATTCCTAAGTCCTGTGCATCGTCAATGGATAAGACGGAGCTTTCTTCATTATTTTCTCTCAATATCCTGTCTGCATTGAATTTTTTACCATCGTCAAAATTATCCGAAGCCACAATATACTTTAATTCAAAAATCGTCTGATCATACGCCAATTCCAAACCTTTGTTCACAACCTGCTCCCACTGGTCAAAATCAAGCTCTTCGGCTTCAAGAAGCGTGCCAACAATATCGCCAAAATCGCGCGGACCGAAGCATGAATCCAAAAAATGAGTTTCCAAAAATTGCTCCATATTGTCGCCGGCTTCGATTTCTTCAATCCAACGCGCGGCGACTTCCTGATTCATAGACTGATACGCTGTTTGCAATTTTTCTAACCAGCCAAAATATTCCGATAACTTTGTTTCTACATCTTGTTCAATATAACCCTTGGCGTGCGCGATTTTGTCATTGCGGTAGCGAACAATCGATTTCTTGATACTACGCGCGTCATTTGCCGACAATCCTGCAATCTTCAAAAAATCCACAACCTCACTCTCTCCCAAAAAAGCGATGGCGAGTGGCGATTCCGGCGCCAAAATATCCTTTTCTTCATCGCGAGGATTTTTGGCGATCATTGCCAGATCATATTTTTCTTTCTGCTCTTTATAAATGCGGAGCACTTTGTATTGAAGCGCCAACATAAACAAGAGATGAAATGGCATCACGGCAAATGGCCGTGCGGTAGTGTCTGTTTGGCTTAATGCTGAAAACGCTTGCCAAAGATGATCTATATAATCGTTTTCGGCAGTATTTCGACGGATTGGCAAATATTCAAAAATTTCTTGAGCGTCTTCATACATATCTATTCTGACCAAAGTTTGGCAATGGTGTTTTTTATATGTTGCTTGAAAGTCGGGAGCAATTCTTTGGCTTTTTCTATTCCAGATCGTTCAAATTCAATTTTTTCTACGATTTGCTTTTGGATTTCAAGTGGTGGAAGAGGGATCTCAATTGCTTTTAAATCTTTTCCTGATATAAATGGCATTGTACTTGTCGATGCTTGACTTAATACTATCTGGCGAAGAAAATCAGAATTGAGAATATATTTTAAATAAAACCTATCTAATTTTGATTTGTCTGAAATAATCATTCTCATTACATTCCAAGAGAATGTAAATTTATCATCAAAATCTATTGTTGAAGCATAACCAAACCTAGCTCCGATATTGGAATACAAAACATCTTCTTTGGTCGGTTTGTATTTTGTGTTAATTGTTGAGAACTCCTTTTCAGTTATAAATTTTAAGTTGTCAAAATTTACGGTGCCTTGATAAATATTGTTTGCCTGTAAAACTTTCACACCTTCTTCTACATAATGAAGCTTGTCTACTGCTGTATTTATCCCTTGAACAAGGGTTACAATTTCTCCCAACTTTACCTTTTCCCACTTCGGATCAATTTCAATTCTGGGTTTCCAAGCGGAAACTGCTTGCTGTATGCCGTCAATGATTTTTTGATAACCGTCAATTTGCTCCACAACCCGCTCTTGGATTTCAAGAGGCGGGAGAGGGATTTTATACATCTCGCGAATTACACTCGGGTGTGCTTTTGCAACATAATCGAAACTCTTGTCCAGCCATTCAATATCTAAAACCCTAAAAAGATATTTTGCACTTATTTTTTGTGGGTTATTTATTCTAATCCAGCCGCTGACGTTGGTAACGGAAAATTTATGCTTTGGGCGATAGAAAAAACGACCACCACCATCAACCGACCATGTAATTAACTCCTCATCAAACATATATTTTCCATACTGGCCAAATTCTCCATTGCCTTGTGCAGATGAAGAATACACGGGATAAATTCCCGGGTCAGTTTCCAAATCTTTCTTCGAGATGACTTGTCCTCTTCCTAATGTAATATCATTTGATTCTTCAAGTTCTTTTAATGTAAAGCTAGGCCATTTAGCGCTAGTATAATCTGTCGCTACGCGATAGCGATCGCCTGAAAGATTGTAATCGCCATTTTCGGCAATTTTGGCTTTTCCTGCGTATACCGCGAGCTTGCTTTCTACTTTTTCACCTGCATTCCATTTGTTCAAAATTTCCAAAGCCATCGGCAAGTCGTTTTTGCTGATTGGCCTCTTAGTCGCTCCCAGATCAAATCCGTCGTTTTCAATTTTTACAAACAAAATTTCTTGGCTGGTTTTTGCCAGCTCATTATTGAAAAGCAAAATGCTGGTTTTTACTCCGCTATAAGGCGCAAAAACTCCCGACGGCAAAGACACGACGGCATAAAGCCCGTCTTCAACCAAATTTTTGCGGAGCTGTTTATGCGCTGTGCCTGATTGAAAAATAATTCCTTCTGGCACGATGATACCAGCACGGCCTTTTGGTCTCAAATGGTTCATAATGTAATCCACAAACAAAACTTCAGAGCGACTAGAAGGAATACTAAATTTGCTGTGTGGTTTGATCCCGCCTTTTGGCGACATAAACGGCGGATTGGCGAGAATTACATCGAACTTGTCATTCCAGCGTTCATCGCTGGAAAGCGAATCGTATTGAAAGATTTTGGGATTTTTGAATTGGTGCAGATACATATTGACCTGCGCGATACGCACCATTGTCGGGTCTATGTCGTAGCCCTCGAAATTTGTCATCAATTTTTTGCGTTCGTCTGGCGTGAGAGGTTTTTCCTTTTTCTTCGGGTCGTCTTTGCCGTCGTGCTGTTCAAGAATATGTTTATACGAACTGACTAAAAATCCACCGGTGCCACAAGCCGGATCAAGCACTTTGTCGTCTTTAGTCGGGTTTATAACATCAACAATAAAATCAATAATGTGGCGCGGGGTTCGAAATTGTCCGGCGTCGCCTTGAGAGGACATTATGGAAAGAAGATATTCATAAGCATTTCCCAGCTCCTCGGGGTGAGAGTAATCAAAATAATCAATTTCTTTAAGGAAAAGTCCGAGCGTTTCCGGTGAGCGATACGGCAAGAAAGCGGATTTGAAAATCCCGCGAAAGAGTTCTGGTAATTGTTTGGCCTGCGAAAACTTGATAAGCGCTTCGCCATAAAGATTCATGCGCTCTTGGTTGCCCATACGCGGGTCCATCAGGCGCGTCCACGCGTACGGCTCCAAATCGCCGGTAAAAAATGTCGCATCGCCACCTGCTTTAATAGCAGATTGATCCATGTCGTCCATAAACTTATAAATCAGCGCGTTGGTGATCTGATCAATCTGTGAAGTTGGATTGGGAACAACGCCAACCAAAACTTGGCGAGCGGCGTCTATATGTCTTTTTGTGTCGGTGTTCATAATTTATAAATTCGTTAAATGATACGCATAATCTTGAACATATTGTGGAACGGTTGTTTTATATCCGTTAAGTTTTTCGTAATCGGAAAAATCAAATGATGGGCAATGATAAAATCTGGCGAATTGTCTTGATTTGACGATGTCACGGACTTCCTCGTCCACAATATACGCTTTGAAAAAATTCTTTGCCGGCTGATAGTGAGCTTGATCAACTTGGTAAATATCTACGAATTTTACCCATTCTGACTCCAAAAGATCATCTTTCATTTCAAAAGTTTCTTTGTCGCCAAAAGCTACCTGCAAAAACTCTTTGACGGTAATGCGACGATCAACATTGAAGATTTTGCGAATTTTATCAAGATTGAGGAAGTATTTCGGCTTGTCAAAAATTTCTTTCTTGGCGAAATCTTCAG
>CAZFCX010000051.1:0-2599 GCA_964517825.1 uncultured Bdellovibrionales bacterium | reverse complement strand
TCAGCTTCTTGAGTATCGCCATTTTGCCACATATTTTTGAGCTTTTCATTTCCAAGCACATCTTCCTCAACGGCGCGCTTGAAGCCCTCGCGGTCAATACGCATAATCACACCTTCGGGAGTTTCTGAAAGTGTTTTTAGCTCGTCCTCGGTGGCCAAATCAATCGGGCCTTTTGTACCGGTTGGTCCATCTCCCCCGGGGCCATCTGTGCCTGGGCCGTCACCGCCCGGGCCGGTTGGAGGTGCTACATGAATTGGTGGAAGTTTTATTTTTTCGTCATAATTAAATTCTTTTTCAAAATATTCGCAAGTCGCGAAGAAATCAAAAAACTTGAATTTGTCCTTTGATATGATAATTGGGTCGTTTACATAATCGTTATATTCAAATTTCCATTTTCTGGTTCCTCGCCCTTTGATCTGCACAAAATCAGTCGGCGAGAAAACCGGTCGCATGAGAGCGATATTGAGTAAATCTTGGCAATCATAGCCGGTGGTCATCATCCAAACAGTTACGGAAACGCGCGTCTTGCTTGTGTCATACCCTTCGGGTTTATTCGTTTGACCGCCTAGCCGGTTATTAGCAAAATTTATGGTCATCTGCTGTGCGCTCTGCACTTGGGAAGAAACCTGCATCGCAAAATTTGATTCGCTATAAAGCTCCGGCCATTTTTCAAAAGCGATTTTGTTGAGAATGTTAGTCAAGCGTGCCGCGTGTTTTTGAGAAACCGCAAAGACAATAGTTTTTCCAAAGAGTGGGACGCCAAGTTCTTTTGCGACCGGATCAAACAGTCCGTTATCAATCAGCGCCTTGCACATAGCGATATTTGTTTCTTCGTTGAAAATTTTGCGTTCAAAATGGCGTTCGTTAAAAGTTTCGTCTATGGTCTCGCCGCTTTCAGTGAGCGTATGAATAGCGTACCCCTCTTCCGACAACAGTTCAGTAGTAATATTGGTGCGAGCATCAACAAGTGTTGGTTTGATAAGAAATCCTTCTTCGGCGCCTTTCTCCAAGTCGTATGAAAAAGTCGGTTGCCCGGGTTCACAGCCGAAAGTCTTGTAAGTATCAATCAAAAGTCGGCGTTCATATTCTCGCTGGCTGTCCGCGCCTTCGGCGTCAAATCCACGCAGATAATTTTTTGGCGTCGCCGTTAGTCCGAGTTTATAGCCGACAAAGTATTCGAAAACTGCACGCGAATTTCCACCAATAGAACGGTGCGCTTCATCTGAAATTACTAATTCAAAATCAGTCGGCGAAAACTCTTTTTTGTAGCGGTCGCCAGCGAGGAAAGTTTGAATAGTGGAAACAACAATACTGGCATTTGCCCAAGAGTCACGATTTTCTTTATAAATAACGCTACGAAAGTCATGGCCTAAATAAAGTGAAAATGCCTTTTGCGCTTGATCCTCCAGTTCAAGACGGTCAACGAGGAAAAGCACTCGCCGCGCATTGCCGGATTTAAGAAATAGTTTTATAACGGCGGCCGAAATGAGCGTTTTCCCAGTTCCGGTTGCCATCTCAAAAAGAAAACGCTGTTTGCCATCTTTTGCTGATTCTTGGAGAGTTTTTATGGCTTGTACTTGATATGGTCGGAGCTGTTTAAGATTGTTGTTCTTTAAAAATTCATCGCGGGTTTTTTCATTTTGGAAAACTGGATCACTGGAATAAGTCGGCATCTGTGTCGCGATAACATAGTTTTCGTCAACAAGAGTTTGGGCAAGCTCCTCTGGATTCGGAGTGTATTTTTCGTATTGTGTGATTGAGTCCTGAGTTGGAAAACGAGAAATAGTATCGGGGTTTCCGTGTTTAGTATCCCAAAAATAATGAATGTTGCCGTTTGAAAGGATAACGAAACGCGCACCGGTATTGCGGGCGTAATTTCTGGCTTGCTCTTTGGCTGAAAGCGGATCAATAGATTCTTTTTTTGCTTCTACTACAACAAGGGCGCGACCGTCTTTATCGAGTAAAAGAAAATCAATTGCGCCACGACGACCATCGCTCGTTACTGCGTTTTCCAAGTTTTCATCAAGCTCGTTGAACTTTACACCGGCTTCAAGCTGAATATTCGCTTTGCCTTTTTCAGAATCTTCAAAACGCCATCCTGAATCTTCAAGTAGTTTGTTTATTTTTATTCGCGCTTTTGCTTCTTTAGAATTTGCCATATTTTTATTTGATTAAATCATCAACGCCAACACCAAGCGCTTTGGCGATTTTGGATAGCGTTTCTATGGTTGGGTTGATATTCGCTCCCGATTCAATCTTGATGATCGTGTTATAAGTCACATCAGCAAGTTTTGAGAGCTTGTCTTGAGAAACGCCGAGTTTATTCCGGTATTTCTTTATGTTTTCTGCGATTGTGGATTTGTTTGTTGACGACATTGTAATATATTACTATAATTAAAGTAATAGCGATTTATATTGCTTAATTTATTACTATGTTATCAAATTTATTCACATTCGTAAAGACAAAAGGGAGTTCCTTGTCGTTGCCCGCGCACGGGTTGGGTGGGGCAAGGGCAACATCTCTTTTGGCGGCGCATTTCGTTTTGCGAAATACGGCCTCCAATTCCGCCGAAAAAAAGGGCAGTCCGAGCGAGGGCGT
>CAZFCX010000050.1:0-6606 GCA_964517825.1 uncultured Bdellovibrionales bacterium | reverse complement strand
AGCTGCGCCATCTGGAATATATGATTGACAAAGTTTCTAAGGATGCTGTTTCCGTAAAAATGCTCAAGGTAAACGGCAATGACCTGATGCAGGAGCTCAAAATTAAACCCGGACCGAAAATCGGGGCCATTTTAGAAGTGCTTTTGGCGGAAGTCATTGAAGATGCTAAAAAAAATCAGCGCGGGCAATTGCTTGCGCGCGCGAAAGAATTAAGCGGCAAAGATTTGCTGAATCTTCGCGCTATGGCGAAAGAAAAAATTGAAGAAAAAAAAGAAGAAGATGACAAGGAAATAAAAAACAAACACTGGGTAAAGTAGCTAAATCAGATTGCCATAAAAAACAAAGCCAAAGCATAAATAAAGATAGTCAGGAAAATATATTTTTCCTGATATTTTTTTTTCGTGAAAAGATAGAAAATAAAAATTGATATGCAAACCGAAATAAGCAGCATGGAATGTATTTTTAGCGCTAAAGGGACGATAATCATAACCAAAGAGCATAAGGCGGCCATGATGTATTTGCTTTTTTCAAGTCCGAAAACCACCGGCAAGGTGCGTATGTTTTCTTTTTTGTCACCCTCATAATCCTTGATATCTTTTAGATTGGAAAGGAGAGCATAAGAGATTCCAATGAATAAAATAGCTTGAGAAGGAAAAGCAATAACGTGCTGATCAGGGGAAACTAGAAAGAATCCGGCCATAGCGGCGGAGACAGAACCTATCCCGATTAAAATAGACGAAAAAATAAAGTGCCTTTTCAGTCTTAGCGGTCTGGCGGAGTAAATATAATAAATGCTTTGAGCGATAATAACGGAAAAACCGAGAGCTCTGTTCATGGTCAATATTCCCAATAGCACGACCACTAAAGAAAAGAATTGGATAACGTGCCACTCTTGCCGGGAAATATCTTCTTTAACCAGCGGTCTTTCGGGATTTGAAATCCTGTCGATTTCCACATCTTCCTCATCGTTAATAAGAACGGCGAGCCAAATGCTGAGAGCAAGCAAAAACAGAGAAACGACTATGGAGACAATATTGACGGGATTTTTCAAATTCAAGTCTCCAAAAATTTTATAATTTAAAAAGATTCCTATAGACGCAATAATAATCCAATAGGCAATTCTGGTTGCAGGCAGGTTGTTTTTAAAAATATTCCAGATTTTTTTATTGGCCACAAAAATTATTATCAAGACTTGGGCAACTATCATCAGCCAAAAAACGCGGGACATAAAAATTTCATGCAGGGAATCCAAATTGAAAATAAAAGCACCCGAACTTTTAGCTGCATACATTAGCCAGCTATCTTTCAATATAAAGCAATATGCTTCCAGCGCAGACGAGCTGGCTGTTTCATGAATAACCGGATCAAGCGCAATCGGTTTGGTGTTGAAGAAGACAAACAGGCTTGGCAAAATTGCATAGAAAAAAAGAGTGACATAGGCAATCAGCAGAGAAAACAACCCCTTGAAAACATTTTTTGTTTTTTTATAAACAAACCAGGCTATGCAGATAAAAATAAAAAAGGCGCCAATGTGCTGGCCGATGGTGATTCCTTGGCCACTGAATGGGTTTATTATCTGAAAAAATGTTGCGATCAAGCTGCTTGCTCCTATATATACATATTGTGTTGCATCGACAACTTTTCCGCTGATAAAAAAATCTATCAGAGGGATCGACAAGATGAAAAGAAAAACTTTTACTAAAAATGAAAAAATTTCATCAAAGGAAGATTTAGTAAAAAAATACATCACAAGAGCAAAAGAAAAAAAGACAGATATAAAATATAAAGGCTCTTGCAAAATTCTTTCCAATGATAAAAAATAATTTCCTGTGGTTGGATAAATAATGTTGTCTAAAAACATTCTTATGGCTATAATACTAAGAAGAGCTGCCATTATTTTAAGCAACGGCCGCACTTTTTCTGACATGTAGCTATTTTGAGAATCTGGCATAGTGTTTATGTCTAATTAGATAAGGCTTAATCTTGTTAACATTATGAAGCTAAAATTCGAAAATATCAAGGAAAATCCAGCTGTCTTGCTAAGGCGGGCCGGCTATATTTTCCAGCGCAACGAGGGAGAGCAGATGAGTTTTATCCGGCCAATGGCCCGAGCCGGATACCCCAGATTTCATATGTATGCCCAGCTGGAAGGCACAATACTGGTTATTAATTTCCATTTGGACCAAAAAAGAGAAACTTATGGCTCAGGAACCAGGCATCATGGGGAATATGAGGATGAAGGACCGCTGCAAATTGAAGCGAATAGGATTAAACAAGCATTGCATGTGTAAAACAACCTTGCTCGAATATCTTTAGTTGTTTAGGCTTGATATTTTTGAAAATAGTCTATACAATTGACAAATGCCCAGATGGCGGAATTGGTATACGCGCCAGTCTTAGGAACTGGTGGAGCAATCCTTGGAGGTTCGAGTCCTCTTCTGGGCACCCCGTAAAATTCGCTTCACTCATAATGGGGCGCAGCATGAAAAAATGAACAAGATAATCATAAAAAAAGAACAGGCTGGAATACGCATTGATAAATTCCTGAAAGTGGAGTTTTTTTCTTATTCTCGCGGAGAAATAATTACAAAAATAAAAAATGGGGAAGTCGCAGTTAATTCAAAAAAAGTTAAACCCAGCTATATTTTGAAAGAAAAGGATATTTTGCAAATTGGAAATTTTTCAAAGCGCAAAGAAAGCAAATTAATTCCTGACAATAAGATTAAACTTAAAATAATTTTTGAAGATGAAAATATTATTGTCATCAATAAACAGGCAGGAATTCAGGTGCATCCAAGCCACAATGAAAAAACAAACACAATCGCCAATGTGCTAATAAAATATTTTCCCAAAATAAAAAACGTGCATGATGAATCAAGAGACGCTTTTTTGCGTCCCGGCATTGTGCATCGTTTGGACAAGGATACTTCGGGCGTTCTGGCAATTGCTAAAAATCAAAAAGCCTTTGATGAATTAAAAAAACTTTTTAAGGATAGAAAGATTTCGAAAAAATATGTAGCCATCTGCGAGGGAATTTTTGCAAAAAAAGAAGGGCTCATTGAAAAACCGATTGCCAGAGCAGCCAGTTATCGCAAGCAGGTGATCGCCAGAAAAAACACATTAACAAAAATCAGAAAGGCGGAAACAAAATATAGAGTTATTAAAGAAAGAGGTAATTTTTCAGTGGTGGAAGTTTTTCCGAAAACCGGTCGGATGCATCAAATCAGAATCCATTTGGCCTCAGAAGGCCATCCAGTGGTTGGCGATTTGGTTTATGGTAAAAATTCTTCAGCCAAAAGGCAACTGCTCCACGCTGAAGAATTAAAATTTGAATTATTGGGAAAGAAATATGATTTTTTGGCTTTTTTGCCACCAGATTTTAAGAATTTTTTGGCCAATGTTTAATATAAGGCTAAATATGTGCGGGGTTGACCCCGCACCAAATTAGCACTGCGCCAAGGGCGCAAAATTAATAAAAACATGGCAAATTTAAATTTTTTTAAATAGCATCGCATCTTTATTAAAGGATAATTTCGGTAAAAGTGCTAAATTAGTGCGGGGTTGACTAAAAGGAGCTTTTCCAGTACTATAAAATAGCTTTTTAATTTATCTAAAGTGTTTCCTATACCTGATGAGAGCTTGGCAAAAGCAATCTGCTCAGTGGGATTGTGGGATATAAAAAAATGAATAACAAACTATTGGATTTTAATAACAGTCAAAAGGCATCAAAAATGCCTGTTTTTAGGGCAGGGGATGTGGTTAAGGTTTTCCGCAAAATCGTGGAGGGTGGCAAGGAAAGAGTCCAGGTTTTTGAAGGTATGATCATAGCAGTCAAAGGCAATCAAAGTTCTTCTTCTATGATAACAGTGCGCAAGGTTTCCAATGGAGTGGGGGTAGAAATTGTCGTTCCAGTGCAATCTCCAAATATTGAAAAAATAGAATTGGTAAAAAGAGCCAAGGTCCGTCAGGGAAAACTGTATTTTATCCGTGAAAGAAGCGCGAAATCACTGAAAATGAAATATAAGGATTTGGCTGCTTTTACTAAAGCGGAAGAAGAAAAAGTTCTGGAAGAACCAGTTCAAGAAGCTGAAGCAACGACTGAAGAAACTACTGAAACTAAAAAAGCTGAATAAATAAACCCTTTGTTTTAATAATAAAGTGAACGAAATGTTCACCTTTGGCTGTTGTTGCGTTATAATGTTTTTAGGGGGACGTGGTGGAATTGGTATACACACACGTTTGAGGGGCGTGACCGCAAGGTGTGAGGGTTCGAGTCCCTCCGTCCCCACCATATTTATAAAATGGGTGATTAGCTCAGTTGGCTAGAGCACTTCTCTTACAAAGAAGGGGTCACTGGTTCGAGTCCAGTATCACCCACCACGTTTTAGGGCCGAAGTAGCTCAGCGGTAGAGCGAAGGACTGAAAATCCTTGCGTCAGCAGTTCAACTCTGCTCTTCGGCACCATTTTGGAAGTATATAAAAATTGGGACCATAGCTCAGCGGTAGAGCAGGCGGCTCAAATAGTTCATTCTAAATTATGTCGTGGGTTGTGCAATTCAGCATGACAGTTATTGCAAACCAAAATGCATTTTTTTATTTCAATATCAATTCGAGATTGTTTTCGATTCGACAATGATCTTAAATCAAGTTGGAAAGCTTTCTTTTTTGGATTGGTGTGATGAAAAGTTAATGCAGAAAGGTTCTTGCTATAACCACAAATCGAACAATGCCCTCCAAACTTTTTCACAATAAGCTTTTTTCTTTTTAATCCCCTGGCTTGTTGCGCTTTATATGATTGGAGAGAATTGTTTTTGCAGGCAGAAGAACAAAATTTTGTTTGTTTTCCTCTTAAGAATTTGCCACAAGTTGTACAGGTTATGATTTTTTTCATAACTTAATTATAACATAATATGAATGATATTTACAGGGCTGTTTGAAAAGTAATTTTCAAGCGATTTCTGTCAAATTCGGGGAAATCTTTAAAATGATAATCCCGAGCCAAACTCTAATTTTATTTAGAGGAGGTGTAGAGACTAGATGGCAGACATCCCACTTGATGGGATGAAGGGATAGTCCAGCTCACAAATTCGAAAGGAGTTGCGAAAGCAATAGTGAGAAGCATAACCGCTTGGTCATAGGTTCGAATCCTATTGCTCCCACAGTGTTAGAATTTTGAATTATGAGTGTCGAATTTTGAATGAATTTTGAAATTAGAAAATTTGAAGTTTAGATTTGATTAGAAATTAGAAATTGAAAATTATAAATTACATGCGATAGCATGGCATGCGGGTATCGTATAGTGGCTATTATACGTCCTTGCCAAGGATGAGACGGCAGTTCGATTCTGCTTACCCGCTCAAATTTTTCAAAAGCACTCCACTTGGGGTGTTTTTTGAGATTTAATTAAAGTAGAATGCTGAAGTTTTTTATGATATAATACAAACATAAAATAATAACTAAAAAATATGACTGACAATATTGAAAAAAAGAAAAAAGTCTGCATCGTGGAGGACGATGACAACATCCGTGAAATTTATGCAACAGCGCTTTCGGCCAGCGGATTTGACGTTTTTGAAGCCCTGAATGGTGAAGATGGAATTTTGGCCATCAAAGAGAACAATCCAGATATTATTCTTCTGGATCTGCAAATGCCGGTCATGAACGGTTTTCAGGTCTTAGAATCTTTGCAGAACGATGAAAAGCTTTCTAGCATTCCAATCGTTGTTCTGACTAATGCCGACGATGAAGAGTCAATCAAAAAAGTCGGCAAGTTCGAAACTCGTTTTTATGTTGTCAAATCTCTGACAACGCCGCAAAAAATCGTGGGCATTGTCCGAGAGATTCTGCACTAATAATTAATCAAAAAAATATGTTGCAAGAGTTTAAAAAGTTTTTGCTCAGAGGAAACGTGGTCGATCTGGCCGTCGGCGTAGTGATCGGCGCTTCTTTCGGAACAGTGGTCACTGCTCTTGTTTCTGACATCCTGACGCCTTTCATTTCGGCTGTAGCTAAAGTACCTGACTTCAGTAATTTAGTTTTGGAGCTAAACGGCAGCAAGCTCTTGTACGGTCATTTTCTGAATGCGATTATCTCTTTCGTGTTGGTGGCGGCGACTATCTTTTTCTTTATCATTAAGCCGATGAATATGCTTGTTTCCAAAACCAAAAAAGATCCATTGCCTGATCCAACCACCAAAAAATGTCCGGAGTGCTTGGGAGAAATTCCAGTCAAAGCTAAGCGTTGTATGCATTGCGCGCAAATTGTCAGCGTTGAATAATTTTAAAAGGAAAGTTTTTACAGTTGCTAGGAGTAATAAAAGATACTAATTATTAATATAAAAAATATGAAAGGATTTTGCGCTAACATTGAAAAAGACACTTTGGAAAATTCCAATTTCAGAAAAGTGCTCTACACCGGAAAGCATAGCCAGTTGGTTCTTATGAGTCTTAAACCCAATGAAGAAATCGGCATGGAAGTGCATGAGGACAACGATCAATTTTTCCGTTTTGAAAAAGGACAGGGCAAATGCATCATTGACGGCAATGAATATGAACTGAGCGACGGAGTGGCGGTGGTTGTTCCAGCTGGAGCGCAGCACAACATTAT
>CAZFCX010000049.1:0-6771 GCA_964517825.1 uncultured Bdellovibrionales bacterium | reverse complement strand
TGATTTGGTGTTTCCTGTTTCTTTTAGAAACTTTTGGTTGCAAGCCTTCCTCGAGGTCGTACATTGTTTTCTCGACAATTATTTCCCCCGGACACCAATAATTTATTTATATGGGAGTGCCGACTACACCGTCGGCGCCCGGCTACAAGTCCCCTAAAGGTTGCGATAAAGCTCTTGCAACAGACGACACTCTTGTTCCCACACATATTTCGGCGCACTTTTTCGACACTGTTCTCGGCACTGTTGATACAGAATAGAGTCATTCAAAAGTTGGTTAACAGCAAGAGCAATCCCCTGTGGCGAATGTTCCGGAATGACTACGCCCACTCCGTTTTCGCGAACTACGGCCGCCATCTCCGGCAAGTCGGAAACCACCACCGGAATTCCTGCCCGAATGTAATCAAACAGTTTGTTGGGCAGGCAGTATCGATAGTTGCAGTTGGTATCCTTCTCCAGTGAACAGCCGATGTCGGCAAGTGCCGTGTAAGCCGCCAACTGCTCCGGAGCAATTCTCGGAATAAAACGCACAAGTTCTCCCAATCCCTCCGCTGCCACGCGCTGTTTTAGCTGTGGAATCACATCTCCGTTGCCAATAATGAGCAATAGTGCGTTGGGAATGAACCTCATCGCCTCAATCAACTCTTCTGCACCACGATCAATGTTGATGGCTCCTTGCATGACAATAATACGTTTATCTTCCGGCAGCCCGAATGTTGCACGGGTTCCGCCTTCAGAAATTATTGCACTCGAAGGGACGTTCCGAATGACCTGAACTTTCATTGTTCTTGTCGGATATTCGGCATCATATAATTGGGCAATCGAAGGACTTACGGTAATGACCAGTGGCAACTTCGGAAAACAAAACTTTTCAATACGGAGCCAGACCTTTCGTACGCGCGGACGGTCTGTTAATTCGGGCAATCCGCAAAAATATTCATGACTGTCATAAACAATTTTTTTTCGCCTGATTTTGCTGACCAAAAAGTTGGGGAGCAATGTGTCCAAATCATTGGCTACCAAAATGTCCACTTTACGAAACAATAAGAAGAAAAACAGGCGAAGATTGAATTCGGCATAAAAGCAAAATCCTTTTCTAAAAAAAAGAGACAATCGTTTGGTTTGATACTTTTTTTCGGGTACAGGCGGAGAATCGTTGTATCTTCGACCTACCGTCAATACTTCATACCCCGCATTTGCCAAGCACGAAGCTGTTTTATCCAACCGTTGGTCGGTAACAAGATCATTGGTAACCGAAAGAATGACTTTTTTCATTATTTGGCATAATAATCAATCACTTCGAGTAAGGTTTTGGAACATACCGGACAGAAGTGGTTGTATATAGGTTCTTTCATGGTACAATCGCGCCACGGGCGGAAGACTCCTTCTGCCACGTAGCCGCCACCTTCATAAACGCCCAACACGTTTTGATAGCCACGCACGTCGGGAGTAGGAATGGGCGTTTCGGGATCCATCATCGATTTCCATTTGCTTTCAAAGTCGGTCAGGGTTGTCAGATTGGGTTCAACGGGTTCAACTCCGACCGGATAGTAATCGCGCACCGAAACTTCGGAAGTGAAATACTCATCTCCGAGTCCTCCGATGAGATGTCCTAACTCATGCACAATCACATAGTCGGAACGTTCACCGGTATTATTCACCGTGCAATAAAAATTGTAAATACCACCCCCGCCGTACTTCTTGGAATTGGCCACAATGACAATCACATCATAAGGCGCATCGTCTGCGATTTCGTGCATTTTCCAAACATTCAAACACATCAGATAGCGATCGACATCAATCACATTATAGCTGCTGCCCAACAGGGTATTCTTGACAATCTCATTATTCGGGTCAGTGATGCCGGACTCTTCCGAATAGCCCTCAATGGCGCGAATATTAATCTTGTGGCCCGACTCTTTGAAAGGAGTGCATCCGAGAATATAGCCGGCAAATCGTTTCATGTCGTTGCGCAAAGTTTTCTTATCCGCTTTGGAGTAGCCGTCCGGGATAAAGAGAATATCCAATGCTTTCTCCGGAGCATTACTTTTATGCAACGTTATTATTTTATACTCTTTTTTAAAAGGAGTTACAGCATCAGTAAGCGGATTAAAGCTTCCTGAGCCGATAATTTGGCCGACTTTTTTTCTATCATAAGAGGTAAATTGATAAGTGATGCTTTTTTTGGGGAAAGGCAGCAGCACGCACTCCTCAAAATGACCGATTTCGGTTTCGGCGCGTTCGGTAGTCCGATACTCATTAAAAAGGCAGGAGTAGCTGCGACTGAAAATCAACTGACCACTTTCGGCGTCGAACACTTCAAAGAGAACATCTCCGTAGCGGTTGGGTTCAATCAGCGAGGTATGGGTGCCGTTCCAGGTGCCTCCGGTATATAGTGATGCGATTTCGATACGGTTGCTATCGCTATTTCCGATATGCAAGTAGTCAATACGCAACGTTTGATTGATGAAATAATCGTTAAATTGTTGTCCGAACAAAGAAAAGCCCAGCAATACAACACTAATGGATAAAAGAACTCTTTTCATAATTAGTTTTTTTGCAAAAATACGTCAAAAAAATTAACAACGCCATTTTCTTTTGGGAAAAAGAAATTTTGGGTTAGGAGGTTCGGGAAAGAACTTTTTGGCTTGCGAGGAAAAGAAAAACAGAATATTGAATTAAAACAAAATAAAACAATAGGATTAAAAAATAAGATTCCGGGAATATTTTCCAAAAATATTATGTATTTGCAAGAAAAATAGACAATTATGATAGAACGATGTTTAGAAAAAGAAATTGAAAGCCGCTTTCACGGAAAACGGAGTGAAAGAGTGCATAAAAGAAGTTTTTTCAGGAAACAAAGATACAAATTTTTGAAAGTATCTTAAAGTGGAAAATAAAACTGATAAAATCTTAATTGAATTTATTCTTATTTCTATGTGCAAAATTAACGGGAGCCAATATTATTGGTACAATTCCTGATTTCAAAGAAAGATTGGTGATATGTTCACGAATATATGGGAAAATTATAGCCGCCCCATTTATTTTCCCAAACTCATCAAAATCTTTTAATTGGGATTCCCCTATACATTCAAATACACCAATCATACGAACATTCACCTTTACTTGTTCCATTTTTTGAAATTCCTGAACAACTAAAACAGTCTCTGAAACGGTAATGGTTTTTTCATTCACAGAGACATCAACATTAACCTTTAATTCTGTCTTTAAATCAGGACCAAAATATACATTATTTATTCTATAGAAATTGCTTTCTACAAGTATCAATTTATTGATTCTGAATCCAGACTCCATATTTTGGTTTTCCATAATTTATGCAGCGTGTAATATATTTTTATCCATTTTTGGTATTCTATGCCCTTTGATTTCTTTTTCAAATGCATCAAAACATTGTTCATGCGAGTAGAAATTAAAATCTTCAATATTATTTGAATTTTGTTTGATTGTAATTGACGGCATACAGATATTAATATCATTTATTTCTGAAAATTGAGCAAAAGTTAAACCTTCTTTGATATACATAACATTTTTAATTCCAACCAAATCGTCATCAGATATAAAACATATATTTTCTGTTGGATAAAGAGAGATGAATTTGTCAAACATTTCTAACTCCCATTCCATGTATTCATTATTTAAATGATAAACTTCATCCGGAACAATTTCAACTATGTGTACACAGGCATTTTTATCATGTTCATATCTGACACGAATATTAGTAATATGTTGTAATAGATTTTCCAATTGCGAGATAATATATTCGGAAGCGTTCATAATTAATATTTTTTTAGGATTGGAATAATTTCATTTGACAAATGCATAGACTTAGCACTCATAGAACTATCACATAAAATATCTTTGTAGTCTGAATCAATTCTAAGTCTTTTTAATTGCGATATTTTAGGGTTAAACTTTCTAAAATCTTCTGTATTCTTTTCTTTTATATAACTCCCAATATTATTAATCAAAACCTCGTGACTTCCTGTTTTGGCAATACTGCATTGCGATTCCAACTCCACTTCTGTGTTTCCGAGTGTATGAATCCAAATATGTTTCATAAGTTGCAAACAACTATAGTATGAACAATGTGGAACCGCAGCATATAGACATTTATCATTCAATATTTTCTCTGCATCTTTCAGAATCCCAGACTTATTAGTAAGATGACTTCCTTGCAGCATTTCCTCATAATTTATACGTTGCAAAGATAATACATTTTTTTGTTCAATATTTAAATTTATATTTTTTATATCAGGAGTCTTACTTATTTTTTGCAATTTTTTTCAACGCAGGAGAAGTGCAATTATTTCAAAAAAAAGTGCATTAAATTGTATTGTATTTCAATTGCACCGAGATCTGATAAGGGAAATTTTAGGAGAGCAACAGCAATTGGATGCAGGTAATCAATATAGCTTTTCGAATGTTCCGTGCATTCTTAATTATATTAATGAAATTTACCATACTTCGTTATAACAAGAATTTCCTTGAATCAATATTTCCTTTTCCCTTTTGTTGTTAAAGGAATAAAAAATAAAAATTAGCAAAAGCAATTCACAACAGAAAGAAGAAAAAAAGAGTGTTATTTAGTTCCCGGAAAGGCCTCTACATATCGGACTGTGAAATCAGGGAAAGCGTCTACATATCTTATGGTGAAATCGGGAAAAGCATCTACAAATTTCCATTTCCCGCAAGCATCAGGAAAAGCTTCTACTACTTTGACTTCTATATCCGGAAAGGCCTCTACCACTTTGACATCAAAATCTGCAAAACTTTCCACTACTTTTACATTTCCATACAACGGAATTCCCTTGCAGGTGCAGTTTGCTTTATCGAAAGTAGGGTTTATATTCCTGTCACTGATAGACAAGAACATAAACGGAATTAACAACGATAACCAGATACTTTTCATAACTGTAAAATTTTGTTGGAACTTCAGGTTGTTCAGGAAGCAAAGATACAAAATTGAAGAAGCAACAAGGAATAATAAGAAGAAAGTATTCCCACCGACGTAGCAGTAAACTTTTAGATTTAATTTTTGCGGAGAGAAAACCATTTTGTTTTTAAATAAGGGGTTGATGGGGTATATATTTCGCTAATGCCAGTGAGGGTTCTGACAGTGGAAAAGTTTTTTTATAATTATGAAGAAAAAAATATATTGTATAAAATATATAACAAAAAAGTTATATATTTGTGGCGTGTTTTAACAAGGAAAGAATGAAATGGAATGAATTAAGAAGAATTGCAGAAGCTAATGGATGGAAACTGCACAGATCCGGAGCAAAGCATGATATTTACAGTCACCATGAAAAAAACTTTAAAATTCAAATAGGACGACATGGTTCGGAAGAGATAAGAAACGGAACATTTGCAAAACTGAAAAAACAGATAGGTTTTTAGCTGCAATCAATAAGAAAAAAAATAATCAAGATACAAAAACAATACAATGAAAACAACAGCTTTAATAGAAATCGGAGAGGATGGATATTTTGGTATATTCACTCCTGACATCAACACCACGATTGTTGGTGAAGGAAAAACAGTGGCAGAAGCTAAAGCCGATTTTGAAATCTCAGTTCAAGAGATGATAGCTTCATATACAGAGAATGGAGAGCCATTGCCCAAAGATTTGCAGAATATATCATTTGAGTATAAATATGATATAGCTTCATTTTTCAACTATTTTCCTTTGTTGAATATGTCCCAATTGGCAAAATATACAGGGATTAATCCATCTCTGATGAGGCAATACAAAAAAGGTCAATATATATCGGAGAAACAAATTGCCAAAATACAGGCAGGCATTAACAAAATAGGCAGAGAATTGGCGAAAATACAATTAATATAATTTTGTTTTGATTAGATAGAATCTTTATTTGCTTCTGCAGAAAAAAATAATTCCGAACAATGAGGCGGCATTCTTTTTGTCTTGATTTTTTGGTACTTTTGTATCAAGACAAAAGTACGAAAGAGAAAAATCGATAATTCTCCACCTCCAATAAATTACCATATAATCTTCTCTGAAACGGTGTGATGATGCGCCATATCGGTAGGAAATCTCCCCGTTGTCCCGATAGGGACAAAAGCCCGGTAGAACATTGCAGCGGTGGGTGATAATTATGTCCCGATTAGGGACAATAGATAATCCACATCATCCCAATCCCGATTTCGAAAATTGACGGTTTCGAACGTCCCTAACCGGGACGCTGGTGGTTGGTTTTTTCTTTTGTTTCTACCGGGCTAGAGCCCCTAATCGGGGCTGTGCGGAAAGATTGCTATTATATATTGTTGTCCGGTATAAAACACCAACCATCAAAAACCAACCCAAATTCCTTGATTATCAAGGACTTTTGATTGGGTTTTGATGGTTTTTATTTTTACCGGAAAACAATAAAAAAAAATAATTTTGCAATCATATAGTCGCCGTGTACCATAAGCTTATCTTCCTTCTCCTACTTTTCAGTCTGTTCATTTTTCATCCCCTTTCTCATCTATCATTTCTTTAAAAAAGAGCGCCATCGAATACGAAGCGTGGTTCGACTCAATACGAAGCGTGGTTTTACTCAAAATGAAGCGTGGTTTTGCTCAAAACCAAGCGTGGTTTTACTCAAAACCAAGCGTGGTTTTGTTCAAAATGAAGCGTGGTTTTACTCAAAACCAAGCGTGGTTTTTGTTCGAGGGAAGCTTGGTTTTTGTTCGAGTGTAATCTGCAAATAAAAAACCAACAATTTTCGTAATAATTTTCGGCCATTTTAT
>CAZFCX010000048.1:2635-6853 GCA_964517825.1 uncultured Bdellovibrionales bacterium | reverse complement strand
GAGTTAAAATAGGACGGGAAGGCTATTTCGCAACCCCTTTTATGAATGCCAATGAGCTCAGAGACGCTTTTGCGCTTAGTGATCTGGTTATCAGTCGGGCGGGTGCCACTTTCATAACTGAAATTGCGGCCAACAGCAAACCGGCAATACTTGTTCCTATTGCTGAAAGCGCCAACGACCATCAAAGGATGAATGCTTATGCCTTGGCTCGCATAGGCGCAGCAATAGTTATAGAAGAAACGAATTTGGGCGAACACATGCTGATCGACAATATCAATAAAATTTTCAATGACAATGAACTGAGAAGAGTAATGGTTGAAAAAATAAAAACATTCTATCATCCAAATGCAGCTGAAATAATCAGCAACAGTCTGGTGGAAATTGCGCGTTCCTAGAATTTACGGCTAGCAGACAGCAAGGAATATTCTATTTTTCAGCCCCAGCTCCGGTAGGTGCTAGCCTGAAAAATAAAATATTCCTTACTTTGCACAATAATAAAAGTGACATGAAAGCTAAAAATATTAAAAAAACGTATATAGTAGGGATTGAAGGCGCAGGTACGTCTGCTTTGGCTCAGTTGTATAAAAATTTGGGCTACGAAGTTTCTGGTAGCGACAATGGCGATCATTTTTATTGGCGGGTTTTGAAAAATACGGGCATCAAAGTTTTTCAGAATTTCGATAAGGCAAATGTGCCGCAGGATATAAATTTTGCCGTCCATTCCAGCGCTTTTCGCGATGACAATCCGGAAATTATTGAAATAAAAAAGCGAGGCGTAAAGCTTCTGAATTATTCACAAGCGCTGGGAGAATTTTTTCAAGAAAAACTTGGGATTGCTGTTTGTGGAACTCATGGGAAAACCACAACCACTGCTATACTGGCTGAAGCTCTCAATGCTGCCGGTTTGGATCCTGGCGCATTGGTGGGCAGCAATGTTATCGGTTGGAACAGCAATGTGATGTTAGGCAAAGGTGAATATTTCGTGGCTGAAGCGGACGAATATCAAAATAAATTGCAATATTACAATCCGTGGTCGGCTATTTTGACCAGTGTCGACTTCGATCATCCGGATTTCTTTCCTGATTTTGCCGGCTACAAAAATGTTTTCAAAGAATTTGTGGCTAAAATTCCTAAAACCGGTTTTTTGATTGTGTGGGGAGACAGCAGTGACACCTTGGAGGTCGCGGCAAATGCGAACTGCAGGATATTGACCTATGGTTTTTCTGATGATTGTGATTACAAAATAATAAAACAAGAGACAAGTGACACAAAGCAGCAAGAATCGCAATCATTCGAGGTTTTTTACAAAGAAAAAAGTTTGGGAATATTTGAAACACCGCTGGTGGGCAAGCATAACGTTCTTAATTCCGGTTCGGTGATTGCGCTTTGTCACCAAATGCAGCTGGATTTAGAGAAAATAAAAAGTGCTTTGCAAAATTTCAAAGGAACGACGCGCCGGTTTGAAAGAACAGGCATGTTTCAAAATGCCGTTTTGATCGACGATTATGCTCATCATCCCGATGAAATAAAAGCGACTTTGCAGGGAGCCAGGCAACTTTTTGGAAATAAGCGGATTTGGACGGTTTTTCATCCGCACACTTTCACTCGCACCAAGGCCTTGCTTTCCGAATTTGCCCAAAGTTTCGATGATGCAGATAAATCAATAGTTATTGATATATATGGCAGCGCGCGGGAGCGGCAAGGCGGGGTTTCCTCAGACGAACTGGTTGGGCTCATCAACACCTACAATCGCAATAAAGCGGAATATATACCGACTATTGAAGCAGCAACGGAATATTTGAAGGAAAAATCCGGTCAATATGATGTTCTCATAACCATGGGAGCCGGCGACGTCTGGAAAATCGGAGAAAAATTAAAAAATTCTTCCTGTTAAATTGTTTTGCATCCCGCTTTGAGGGTAAATAAAAATAATAAAAAATATGTCTAAAAAAATCAAATTTGCAGCCAGGTTTGTTTTTTTGGCAACGATTGTTATTGTTCCTTGCCTGGTTTCTGCCCGGCAAAATGTTACCGATTGGTATATTAAAGATTTTGGTTCAGTCATCACTGTTAATAAGGATTCAACTTTGGACATTGTGGAAACTATCACGGCTGATTGCGGCAATGCATTGGATAAACATGGAATATTCAGAATCCTGCCAACCAGCCTAAAAATAACTGATGGGACAACGATAGAAACGCCTGTAAATCTTCTGGGTATTACCAATGAAAACGGAAAACCGTACAAATTTCAAGAAACAAAAAACTCTTCCGATAAGACGGTTACTTGGAAAATAGGCGATGCAGACAAAACAGTTTCAGGGGTGAATATTTATAAAATTCATTACACGGTCAAGAACGTCATTCGTTTCGGCAATCAGAATTTTGATGAATTATATTGGAATCTTAATGGCAATTTTTGGGATTTGGAAACTGACAAATTTCATGCCGAGATAGTCTTTCCTGCTGAAATAACAACTGATAATAGCACGGTTGAATATTATGCGGGTACATTGGGATCAAAAAGCAAAGATGCCGCCAATTTTTTTTGGAGCAAGCCAAATATTTTGGAATTTGATTCAAATCGGACATTGGCAGTCAGGGAAGGCATAACTGCCTCAATAATTTTTCCCAAAAACATTTTAATCCCGTATCAATTCAGCTTTTGGGAATTATACGGCAAATATTTTTTTGTTCTTATTCCCTTGCTGACATTTATTATTTGTTTTTATCTGTGGTGGAAATACGGCAAAGATCCGAAAGTTGATAAAACTATAATTCCGGAATATGACGCACCGGGCAATTTAAGTCCGGTTGAGCTTGGCATGCTGATGAAAAACGGAAGGTTTGATAATAATCTGATCACGGCGGAAATAATATATTTTGCGACGCGCGGAATCATAACTATAAAAGAAACTTCAGAAAAAATACTTTTTTTTGAAAATAAGGACTATGAGCTTGAAAAAAAAGAAAACACTGAAGCTGAAAAAAAACTGAGTGAATCGCAAATAAAAATTCTAAAATCTATTTTTATAAACGGACAAAAAAAGAAACTTTCAGCTTTGAAAAATTCTTTCTATAAAAGCATTGACGATATCAAAAAAACAGCCGATAAAACTCTGGAAGATAAAAAGCTGATTGCGCCCATGGGTTTGCGCATGGAAACCTATTTCAGAGTAATTGGCATATTTGTCATGTTTTTATCCTCATTTTTTGCGGTTCAATTCAGTGTGGTTTTTGCTGTTTGCGCCGGATTAGCAGGGTTAATTGCATTACTTTTCAGCTTTATTATGCCTAAAAGAACCGTGGCGGGCGCTGATATGAATTGGGAAATCAAAGGATTCAAGCTATTTATGGAAACAGTGGACAAGGATCGGGCGAAGTTTTATGAAAAGGAAAATATTTTCGAAAAATTTCTGCCTTACGCGATTGTTTTCGGCATAACCAAGGAGTGGATAAAAAGAATGGAAGAAATTTACGGAAAAGATTTTTACAATACTTATGCTCCGGCTTGGTATGCGGGAAGCATTTCTTCTTTTAATGTGGATAGTTTTGCCAGTACTATAGACAGCTTATCTTCGGACATTTCTTCCAACACTTCCGCACCTTCCGGTTCGGGAGGAGGGGGCGGTGCCGGTGGCGGAGGCGGTGGTGGCGGAGGCGGCGGGTGGTAAAATTTCTGGCAAAATTAGAACTTCCCGACCAAAAATATTTTCCATTTTATTTTGTATTATTATCTGGCTTTGAATTTATAAATTTTAAACCAGAAATATGCTTGTCTTTGCTGCTATCATGCCTCATCCGCCAGAAAGTATTCCGGGCATCGGAAAGCCGGGGAGTTTTGAGCTCATAAAAAAAACCCTTGATGCTTTTGAAAAACTCAGAATTGACCTTGAAAAAGCTGATCCGGAAACAATTGTCATAATTTCTCCTCATGCCTATGCTGAGGAATATACTTTCGTGATAAATTCTGCCAGTGAACTCAAAGGGAATTTGAGCGAGTTCGGAGTGGACAAAGAGTATAAATATACCAATGATGCTAAAATTGCCGATGAGTTAAACTTTTTGTGTCTGCAAAAGGATTTGATGGCCAAGCTGCATCCGAGCCTTTTGGATTATGGAGCACTGATTCCTCTCTTTCATCTGACTAAAAACATCAAGCCAAAGGTTGTGCATCTGGCTTTTTCGATGATGAGCTATGATTTCCACTATCGCTAC
>CAZFCX010000048.1:0-2625 GCA_964517825.1 uncultured Bdellovibrionales bacterium | reverse complement strand
ACGCCCAGATGAAATTTCAGGAAACTCTGCAAAAAATAATTGAAAATTCCGGCCGAAGAGTGGCCATCATTGCCAGCGGAAATCTTTCGCACAGGCTGACGCCAGATGCACCAGCCGGTTTTTATCCGAAGGCTAAGGAATTTGATAAAAAAATCATGCGCTATCTGGAAAACAATAGCCTGGCTGAACTTATGCTTTTGGATAAGAAAAACATCACAAAGTCGGCCGAATGCGGATTGCGTCCGATTATGATTCTGCTGGGCGCCTTGCATGGCAAAAACTATAAATTCAATCTTTTGAGTTACGAATATCCGACCGGCATCGGCTATATGACAGCCCGATTATTGTAAAAATTCTAAATTATAAATTCTAAATTTTAAACAAATTCCAAATTACAAATTTAAAAATCCCAAACCATTTGTTGTTTTATAGTTTGGTTATTTTAATTTGCGATTTTTATTGTTTGCTGAAAATCTAAAATATTGATAGAATATTGCTATATGGAACAAAAAATTGTGATGTATACCGACGGCGGATCAAGGAATAATCCTGGTCCGGCGGCAGTCGGTGTCTACATAGAAACTTTGCACAAACAATACGGCCATTATATTGGCGAAAAAACCAACAATGAGGCTGAATATGCAGCCGTGATTTTTGGTTTGCAAAAAATCAAACAACTGGTTGGCAAGGACAAAGCCAAAGAATATTCCATTGAATGCTATCTGGACAGCGAATTTGTCACCAAACAGCTCAAGCATGAATATAAAGTCAAAGAAGAGAATATCCAAAAATTATTTTTGGAAGTCTGGAATTTGATGCTGGATTTTAAAGCTGTCACTTTCAATCATATCTATCGGGAAAAAAATAAAATCGCCGATGCGCTGGTCAACGAAGCGCTGGATGCGCAGGGGAAACAAAGCTCGTTGTTATAAGTTTAGAAGTGCGAATAAGTATTTTATTTTGTGAATTAAATCTAGAGAATAATTTTAAAGTCTAAATTTTAAATTTTAAATCAAATCCAAATTGCTAAATTTTAAAACATTTAATCATTTAAAAATTCATTTTAAATTTGAAATTTGAAATTTTTTTATAAACTATGGCGAAGGCAAAGAAGTGGACAATCTGGATCTTAATAATCGCAGCAATAATCGGCGGTGTTTTTTGGTATGTAAAAAGTCGGCAGCCTAAAACAACTTATACTACCGCAGAAATCGCAAAGGGAAATATGACTCGAACGGTTTCCGTGACCGGCAAATTGGTGGCCAAGGAACAGGCGGACTTGTCTTTCAAAATCAGCGGCCGGATTGAAGCAATGTTTGTTGCTATTGGCGATAAAGTTGAAAAGGGACAAAAGATCGCCACGATCGACAAAGGAACGTTGGATGAACAGCTCTATCAGGCACAGCAGGATTTGATCGCGCAACGAAACGCTCTTTATGAAATGAAAAGACCGTCAGTGAGTTCCAGCTGGGCCAAGAAAGATGCTCAAAGAGCTGTTATACAAAAAGCTGAGTCTGCCGTGGCAGCCGTGCGGGAACAAATTTCAGAAACCACTCTCTATTCTCCAATCAGTGGAATAGTAATCACGAAAAATGTCGATGAAGGAGAGACAACGGTGGCCAATGCTGTGACTGCCAATACCTCCGTGGTAACAATTGCCAGAGAAGGCGAATTGGAAGTGCAGGCCAACATTCCCGAGTCAGATATTGTTAAAATAGCTTTGGGGCAAAAAGCCAATGTGACACTGGATGCTTTCAACGCGGAGGATATTTTTTCAGCTGAAATTGTTGAAATCGAACCTTCCGCCACGGTCATTCAGGACGTGGTTTATTATAAAGTCAAGCTTAAATTTCCTGCCTATGATGAAAGATTTAAAAATGGCATGAGCGCGAACATTGATATCCACACGGCTGAAAAAGAGGGTGTGCTTATGGTTCCTGCTCGCGCGATCAAGGAAGATGGCAAGAAAAAATATGTGGAAGTTTTGAAAGCTGATGGCATTACGACGGAAAAAATTTATATTGAAACGGGATTGGAAGGTGATGAGGGAATGGTGGAAGCTAAATCCGGTCTCAAAGGCGGGGAGAAAGTCATTACATTTGTAGCGACGAAATAAAAAAAGCGTATCTATTTAATTATAAGATTCATAATTAAGCAGATACGCTGTGTTGTCTGAAACTATTGCCAATTTTTATTGTTCGTGAAAAATTACTTTTCCGTTTAACATTCCAACGCTGCTGTTTTCTGTAAATTCCAATGTTTCAGGTTTTTCGTCTGATTTGGCATTTCGAGTGAGATACCAAAGATTATTACCTGTCTTCCAGGTTGCATTAACTAGTTTTTTTCCAGCAGGTAAATTTATTTCAATTGTTTTGCCAAATGCATTTGCCCGTTGGTTTTCTGTGCAGCCTGTGAATGTGACAATTGTAAACACAATAACCATCAAAAAAATTACCAATTTTTTCATTTTTCCTCCCTTTGGCTTAATTGAGCCGTTTAATTTTGTAGGTACTACTTCTAACTACGATATTTAATTATACTCTAAAATTACCAAAATGTCAATAGCAAGTGGTAATGTCCACATACATATGGCGGTTTTTCCAAGATAGCGGTATCTTGGAGGAT
>CAZFCX010000047.1:0-6968 GCA_964517825.1 uncultured Bdellovibrionales bacterium | reverse complement strand
AATCTCAGGGTTTTTTAATAAGGCAAAATATTAAGTAAAGTTTAGTGGCATGTTTTTTATTTTTATAATTTGGCGTATAATTGCAGTAACGTGAGGAATCACGTGAGTGGTCACGTGAGGGAATAATAACTAATAAAATAAAAAATATGCCAACAGAAAAATTTGTCAGGAAACTTTCCAAATCGGGGCGGGGCAGCCTGTATGTGGTGCTGCCTAAAGAATTTATCAAAGGCTTGGGTTGGAGAGAACGGCAGAAGCTTGTCGTCAAAAGAACCAAGGGCGGAATTTTCATTCAAGACTTCCGCAGCAAAAAATAAAAAACTTTTCCAATCAGGGAGCTGAAAAATTATTGAAGAAAAAAAGAAACCCCACATTTTTCATGCAGGGCTTTTCTTTAAAGGTCGGGAAAGAGTGGTACGGTGGAATCATCCTTCCACTTTTTCCTCTTGCCTTTTTTGGGAGGCGACGTAGGTTTGGCTGGTTCTTGTTTTGAGAACATTTCTTCTCTGATTATTGTTCTCATTTTTTTGGTCTTGGCCTTGGCTACGTAGTAGAAGACTTTATCCAGCGGATGATCAATCATTAAAAAAATAACATGGCCAGTCTTCATCCTGCCAGTCCGGCCGCTCCTCTGAAGCAGCGCAGTTTCGGTCTGAGGCATTGAATAGTGGATGACCGTGTCTATTTCCGGCACGGACAAACCTTCCTCGGCTACTGATGTGGTAAAAATAAAATCAACTTCCCGTGCGGCCATTTTTTGGAGAACTTCTGTCTGATGTTTAATGTTTTTATCAGCGCCTCCAAAAAGGATTTCAATTTTAAAATCACCATTTGAAAAATTTTTTTTCAAAGCCAGCGCAGTGCTTTTTTGCGAAAAAAACACCAATGCATTCTTACCGGTCTGCTTCAAGGAAGAAAGCAATTCAGAAAACTTCTCGACTTTCGGATGCAAATTTGTTCTGGCGATATTAGCAATTTTCTGGGTATTATCATCCAAAACAATTTGCCATCCGCTTTTTGATCCGTCTTTTTGCTCCATCCTCTCCAAATATTCCAAAAAAGTTTCATAGCTTTCAGTAATAGCAATGAAATAGGCATGATAGAGCTTGCGATATTTGGCTGCCAAATAACCGCCTTGGTATTTATTCTTTCTTCGGAGCTGTCTTTCAATATCTTCGAAGATGCGCATGTTGGTTATGGAATTTCTATTCATTTCAATTCCCAGGTCAGCAATATTGCCGGCAATATCCAACAACATATCCGTAAAAAGATGTTCAACTTGAATAATATTTTCATCCATTTTCGCCACCACGATGTCCTCGTTTTTTTTAGGCGTTTCAACTTCTGTTTGGAACAAATCTTTCAAAAATAAATTTTCCTTAACAATGGAAATTTTTTCAATTGTTCCGCCCGGAGAAGCGCTAAGCCCGACCGACAAAAGTCCGCTAGTGTAGGCAATTTTTGCCAACGGCACATAGGGATAATTGCCAGTAGCTTTGTGCATTTCGTCGAACACAACTAACCCGAAATCACCCATGTTAAAGGATCCGTTTTTGATTTCTGCCATAACTACATGCGGCGTGGCAAAAACTATCTGATCAGCAGGATCATTCCAGATTCTTTTCTGCTTGCTGACCTCTCCATTGATGAACCGAGAATGCAGATATTCTTTATTTGTATCCATCAATGCTACCAGATCGCTGTGCTGACCAGTCAGCAGGCGCTGAGGGGTTAAAAAAAGAGTCCGTTTGCCCAGTGCGAATACAGCCAGGATCGCGATGATCGTTTTTCCAGCTGCTGTATCTGCAATTATGCCCACATTTATCCATTGTTCTAAAAATTCGAGCAGTTTTTTGGCTCCGGCTTTCCAGGAAGGATATTTTTTGGCATATTCTTCTTGCTTGAAGCCCTGAAAATTTAGCTTGCTCCATTTTTTTTCCAGATCATCGTTATTCATGCTATGTTCACCTCCTTTTCCTAAATTTTTAAAGGGCATTTTTTATGCATCTAATGTAGTTCATCCGGCAGTTTTTAGCAAATTTTTAGTATTTTTCAGGATCAATAGCTGATAGGTATAAGTTTATAAAAAAAGCTAGTGACTATCGTTAGATAGTCACTAGCTGGCTGTTAATTTCTTAACAGCATGGTCTCTTTTTTGATTGCTTCATTCATCGTTTCTGATCTGAACACCATTGCAATTTTTTTAAGGGTATTCTCTTCAATTTTTCTTATTCTTTCACGCGTAACGCCAAGTTCGTTTCCAATGTATTCAAGAGAAAAATCTTTTCTTCTTAAGGTTAAGATATAGAAACGTCTTTCGTTTTCAGTTAGCTTAGAAATCCCCATATTTTTGAGGACATTAGCCAGCCTTATTGGGTGTTTCTTTTTCTGCCTTTCAACAGGAAAAGGGTTAGATAAAATATTTTGTCTTCGTATTATTTCGAAGACTTTCTCGCTGTCACAATTACCAACAGCTTTCAATATTATTTTATCCTGAAACTCGTAGTATTCCTTTTTCAAAGCTAGATCTTCCGGCGAATCATAATAATCATCAGCAATAAAGTCTTGAAGCTGACTATCGTAGTTTTCTCCTACCGGCAGAGACAGTGAAATGGTTTTTTGGGTCCTTGTTTTTTTTATGTTATCGATAACTTTCGCTTTCAATCCCATTTGCTTAGCCACTTCATTGCTGCTAGCTTTTCTTCCTAGCTCGTTTCTCAGCTTTGTTTCAACCCTTTTTATTTTGCGCATTCCTTCCAAAACATTTGAAGGGACTCTAATTGTCCTCAATTGCTTTGACAATGTAATTGCGCAAGCCTGACGAATCCACCAGGTTGCATATGTAGAAAATCTGAAGCCTCTCTTGCAATCAAACTTGTCCATTGCATGAAGGAGCCCGATATTTCCATCTTGAATCAAATCCAGAAGCAAGTCATTCCCCGCGGTGTATTTTTTGGCTATTTTGACCACAAGGTGCAAGTTATGAACGAGTACCTTTTTACGGCCGAGCTCGCCAAATCTTAACAATTCTTGCTCTTTCTCCTTTGTTAAGCGTGGATATCTATCTATGTTTCTGGTGTAAAGGAGAAAAGGGTCGGTAATGTGATCATTATCTAATTTTTGATTGGCGGATACATCTGTCGGTTCTTTTTCTGGTTCAAGATCTTGGTCTTCTTCTGATGCGAGATCTTCTTTAGTAGGTTCGGATAGCGAATTAAGCAAATCTATTGTTGAATAGGCCAAGTTGTCATTCTTCACGGCTTTTCTCCTTTCTTTCTATTTATTTTTTAAAGATCTTTTTAAACTTTAGTGAAATAAGAATACCACAAGAGCATGATTTAGTCAATACCAAGCTGGGTTTATTGGCAAAAATTCTTTTTACTGGCTATTGTTTGGCAGAATTATTGATGCTTTTTCAAAAAAAGCGCAAAATTTTGTGCCTCTCTTTTTTAATATCCCTTTTAGTAATATAATGGGAGTTGAAGCGTAATAATAAGAGAAAGCTTTTATAAAAATTTGCAAAATCGAAAAAAAATCATTTTAGCGCTTAGTTTGCTTTTATTTTTGTCAGTTGTTTTTGCTGGCTTGTTTTATCGTGTCTATAAAGAAAAAAAAGCTTTGGAACAGGCAAGAATAGAAATGGAAAAAAGGGAACAGGAGGCAATCGCTGAACGAAAAAGGCTGGCCGAAGAAAACAAAAAGCCAGAAATTCCCAAAATCATTCCGCGCCCCAAACCGGCTCCGGTCTCCATGCCAAAAATGAAAACGCATGGCTGCGTGGCGGATGGCCTGCTTTCGGAATATAATCCGGAAAATGATAATTTTATCGCGCTCATCAACCGTTCCAATTGCTACTATTTGCACCGGGCTTCAGAAACCTGGCTCATGCCTCCGGATTTCGCAACCATGAATTTTGTCATGGAACAAATCAGCAAAAAAGATATCATGTATGGAATGTTTATTGCGGAAGCAATTGACACTAGAGCGGATTATTATAATGTGGATACTCATGAAAAATTTGATTTCGAAAAAATGTGCCGAGAGGGTAGTCAAAATGTCTGGGGCGAGCATACCTGCAAGCCGAATTTTTCCAGTAGTGAATATCGTGATTACATAAAATACATAACCCACAAAGCGATTGATTTGGGCGTGCAGAGCTTCACTTTCGGTCAGATCTATATGCAAGAAAGCGCGCAGAAAGATTATGCGCCCAGAATCATCAAGGATATCCGCGATTATGCCAAAAAAGAAGGCGTGGATGTGGTTATCGGGGCGCAAACCGGCAGCATAACGGATCCGGAATATCTGGCGCTTTTTGATTACATTGAAGGCGGAGTCGGAATTGACAGCGAAGGCAATGTGGAAAACGGACCGTGTCTCTCCAGGAGAGGCAGCTGCTGGGCGCTTTTGTGGCACAATGATTTTGCCGGCAAAGCCAAAAATGTTTTTCTGCACCTGGATTGGTCTGGAATTCCGGATGACGATTTGGATATTTTTGCGCGCATGAGTAAAGAGAAAAGAGCTGAAACTCTCAAAAATCTTTACACTAAATTCACTTCTCAAAATATGGGATTTCTGATGCCTTTTATGGGTGTTTTGTACAAAGAAAACAATGGCTGTTATGGGCCTAAAAAAAGATTCTATTCTCCCGGCAATGAATATTCCTGCCAGGACGAGAATGTTATCAACAAAATAATGGGCAAATCAAAGTAGGACTTACAAATATGTAAGTCCTAGAAAAGGCTGAAAGTAATTTATAAATCCATGCGTATCAGTGCAATAGCGGAACGAGGCATATAATGAAAAGGCCATAGGCTCTAACTTATATATAAAACATAATCACAAAATAAGATGCTGCAATTAATCAAAAAGAAGAAGTATATCTTCGGAGCTGTTATTGTTGTGCTGATAATTGGGGGATATTATTGGTACAGTAAATCAAAATCAATTTCAACAACGGTCCAATACAAAACAACCCAAGTTCAGAAAGGGGAAATAGTTTCTTCTGTTTCGGCCAGTGGGAATGTCATTGTAGACGATGACGCGACTGTTGATCCGACAATAACCGGAACTGTCTCTAGTTTGGCAGTGAGTGTTGGCGATAAGGTAAAAAAAGGCCAACTGCTTTTTTTAATTGAAAACAATCAATTAGGAATTGATGCCAACAAAGCTTATTCATCCTACCTTCAATCCAAAGCTTCCTTAGAGACAGCCAAGGCCAACAAAAATGAAGCCAAAAATAATTATGAAGATGCCAATGACAGCGAAGAATATGCGATGAAGAAAAAATTGGAAGCGGCGGAAATTTCTTTGGAAGCGGCAGAAAAAAATGTGGAAACCAGCTGGAGTTCATACCAAAATTCTTTGTCGGATGCTTCTAAAAGAAAAGTAGTTTCTCCGATTGATGGGACGGTTAATGCCGTAAATATAAAAAACGGAGATGACCTAAGCCGTCTTTCTTCCAATAGTAATTCATCTGCTCCAATTATTATCGGTGATCTCAGCACGCTCAAAGCGCAAGTGGAAGTCAATGAAGTCGACATTGCCAATGTCAACATCGGGCAAAAAGTTTCGCTCACTTTCAGCGCAATTGATGGTCTGACAGTAACCGGAAAAGTGGAAAAAATGGATTCTTTGGGAACACTAACTTCAGGAGTTGTGACCTACAATGTGACAATCGGTTTCGATTCTCTCGACGAGAGGATAAAACCGCAAATGAGCGTTTCAGCAGCCATAATTATCGGAACAAAGCAGGATGCGATTATTGTTCCTAATAGCGCGGTGAAGTCGCAGAATGGCAAATCCTATGTGCAAATTCTTAAGGGTCAAACCCCGGAAAATATAACGGTGGAAACAGGTTTGTCAAATGACACGCAGACAGAAATTATTAGCGGCATTAAAGTTGGTGATAGTGTTGTCACTCAAACCATAAATTCATCCAGCGCTTCAGCTGCTTCTTCAACATCAAATTCAAAAAATAACGTGAGAATTCCCGGCATAGGCGGAGGACACATTGACTAAATATTTATTCGCATGTCCCGCGTTCGTAGTGCGGGTTCGCGAAGCGAATAACTTATGATTGTTTGTAAAAATCTGACAAAAACTTATATAAACGGAGACGTGACAACGAACGCTTTGGTGAATGTTTCTTTTAGCATTGAAAAAGGCGAATTCGTTTCTATTATCGGGCCATCCGGATCGGGGAAATCAACCCTTATGCATATTATTGGCGCGCTGGATACTCCAACTAGCGGGGAGTATTCTTTGGACAGCAAAGAAGTTTCCAAGCTCAGCGATGATGAGCTTTCAGATTTGCGTCGGGATAAAATCGGTTTCGTTTTTCAGTCTTTCAACCTACTGCCCAGAACAACGGTGCTTAGAAATGTAATGTTGCCGCTTCTTTATACAAATACAACCAAAAAAGAACGAGAAGATAGAGCCAAACAAGCGTTGCAATATGCCGGCATGGAAGAAAGTAAATTTCATAATCTCTCCAACCAGCTTTCCGGTGGACAAATGCAGCGGGTGGCCATTGCCAGAGCGCTGATTAACAATCCGGCGATTATTCTGGCCGATGAACCGACTGGCAATCTGGATACAAAAACCAGCCATTTGGTCATGAGCGCGCTACAGGAACTTAATAAAAAAGGCCATACGATAATTTTGATCACTCACGAAATGGATGTGGCTGATTATGCTAACAGGATAATTCATATCCGAGACGGAATGGTTGAGAAGGATGAAATCAACATTTCTAACGATCACAAGATATAAATAAAATATTATGTTAAAAGATTTGTTAAAAGAAACAATTTGGTCGCTTTCCGCCAACAAGGTCAGATCCGGTCTGACGATTTTGGGTATTGTTATCGGCATTGCTTCAGTAATTGCGCTTGTCGCGATTGGTCAAGGAGCGCAGAATTCAATCGAAAAAAATATTGAAGCTATCGGTTCCAATATGATAATGA
>CAZFCX010000046.1:0-7606 GCA_964517825.1 uncultured Bdellovibrionales bacterium | reverse complement strand
AACCAGTAAACTTTAATTTACCTCAAGAGTGCAAAGTAGGGTGGACGCATACAAAGACTTGCATATTTTTGGTTTAGGTGTAGAATAGATTCTAATATCAAATCACTCTTTAATTAAAAGAGTAGCCAAAGGAGGGGTTAATATGTTTGCGGGAGGGTTACTAGAATTGCTAGGCTTTAAAAAGCAGATGACGTTTCATGAAGCATTAGAAAGGTCTAAGCAAAGAGAAATGTTTCAGAAACGTTCTCGCGGGCATTCGCGAAAAAAACATCATCACGGAGCACGATAAAATCGTGCAAAAGGCCAGTTGCTCAAAGAGTCAACTGGCTTTCAACTTTTTTAATTTCATTTCCAAATATTCCATAAAAAAGCGATTATTAAAAAATAATCGCTTTTTTGAAATAGCCGGCAATTTCAGGGGTAATAATTAAGTAGATAGCAATAGTTTTTTTGACATTTGAATAATCATAATCAGAGTTAGTTTGACTCGGAAAGGAGGATTCTCATGTTTACCATTTTTCAAACGTTGGATAGCGTCAGTAAAAAAGCAGCTGATTTTCTAAGGAAGGTTGGGGTTCCTAATGTCACAATTGAAAAATTTTCCCAAAAGCAAGAAGGAGCAGAAGAAATAGAAAGCCGAATCATTGCAGTTGATGATTTGCCAGTTTGGGAAATCTACAAAAAAGGAGGTAAAATTCTGCAAAGAGGGATAAAAATAAATGGAAAGAACAATCGCAATGCCTATGCCTATTTCACGCATATACATGCTCAAGTAATGCTGGAAGATTTTACGCAAAAAAATAAAATAATAGAAGATGACTCTAAATTTTCATTATTTTAATAAACTCTGTTTTGTGAGAAAAAATACATAGCCGGCGCCTTTTAACTAAGGATCCGGCTTTTTACCTTGAAAAAGGCATTTTTAGGGCTTTTCAGATTTCTTCCATTTTTTAAAAACCCAGCCCATAAAGTTATCCACAGGGGGACTTGCAGTGATATTGAAGTAGTGATAAAATAACACTATGCAGAATTTTTAATTTCCAATTTTCCCGCCTCGACTCGCAGAGACGGCCACTCGTCGACGCGAGGCGGGTAATTTTATAAATAAATATTAATTTCTGAATTTTTAAAAATAAAATGAAAACCAAAATTAATAAAAAAAGTAAAGCGTTAGTTCCGCAAGAAATTGTTGAAAATAAAATTCTTTTCATAAGGGGCAAGAAGGTTATGATAGATAATGATCTGGCGGCCATGTACGGAGTAGAAACAAAAGTTTTCAATCAGGCTGTCAAAAGGAATATAAAAAGATTTCCGGAAGATTTTATGTTCAGGCTTACATTGATCGAGAAGAATTATGTGGTCACAAATTGTGACCACCTTAGACAACTGAAATATTCTCCATATTTGCCTTATGCATTCACCGAACAAGGAGTAGCTATGTTAGCTAGTGTGTTAAATAGTCCCAGAGCTATTGCGGTCAATATTCAGATTATCAGGACTTTTGTGAAACTAAGAGAGATGATAATCAGCAATAAAGAATTGCGTTTGAAAATTGAAGCCATGGAAAGTAAATATGACAAGCGATTCAAGGTTATATTCGATACGCTTAGAAGCCTGCTGGAGAATAATCAACAAGAAAAAACAAAAACCAAGGAATTAATAGGGTTTAAATGTAAAAAATAATTTAAAATTATAATTCTAATCTACTAATATAATTCTAATCTACAAATCAAACATAAAATTATTTGTAGATTGGCGGACATTCGTAGATTTGAATTAAACAAAGTTATGGAACAAAAACTTACATCTAAACAAAAAAACATTCTCGAATATATCCGGGAATTGACAATGCAAAACGGCGAGAAGCCGACCAGCTATCGCCTGCACAAATACTTGGTTTCCAAAGGAATAACCGACAGCATGAAATCAGTGATGCAGGTGATTGAAGCGCTGGAAAAGAAAGATCTGATCACGCGCGATGAAAACAAAAAAATATATTTGGTGGAAAATGAAAATTACGGCGACGCGCAGAATGTTTTTTCCATTCCGCTCTACGGTCTGGCTTCTTGCGGAGAAGCGCTGGCTTATGCCGAAGACAATCCGGCAGATGATTTTTTGCAGCTTTCCAGAAGCCTATTCGGCAAATCCGAACCGGAAAGAATGTTTGCAGTCAAAGCGCTGGGAGATTCGATGAATAAAGAAGGGATTAGCGACGGCGATTATGTGATTTTTGAAAAAGCCCAGAGCGATTCTGATTTTGAAAATAAAATCGTAGTGGCTGTCATAAACGGCATGGCAACCATCAAGCGTTACAAAAATATGGGCAAAGGCGTGATCGGCTTGTTTCCGCACTCCACTAATGAAGCTCATCATCCGATCTATCTGTCAGAAGCGGACACTATTTTTATTGCCGGAATTTTCCGCCGCGTGCTACCGGTGAAATTCATAAGCCTCTAAAATTAGAAAATTAATTTATGATAATCATAACCACTCTTATCTACCTCGCGTTGTTGTTCCTTACCGCTTTTTGTGTGGGTATGGTTTCCGTTTGGATCTGTGAATGGCGGATAAATGTTCTGTACAAAAAGATGCGCCAAAAAATAAAAACACTTGAAAGTTTGCGAATAAGCGGCGCGCTTCTTTATACAAAAATTTACAAAATCAAAGAAGACTATAACCGCAGAATTTTAAATATTGAAAAAATTCAGAAATTAATATCAGAAAAGATAAAAATATGCAGAGAAAGTTCTTTAAAAAATAACTCTCTGAAACAAGGCCGGCCGACTGGGTTGCTTCTTGGCAGCAGGGCTTTGGAGTAGAGAAAATATGTGTTAAAATAAGACAAGTATAAGCGTTATTAATTGTCTAATAATTCTTTGTAAATAATTCGCATGTCCCGCATTTGTAGCGCGGGTTCGCGGAGCGAATAACTTAGCTATGGGAAGAAGAAAAAAGAATCAAGAGAAAACTGAAGAATCTGAGTCAAAACCGATCATACATGGTGACGCAAAACGCAGCGCAGCGGCTATTTTCCTTTTTGCTTTGGCGATTCTTTTCGTGCTTGGTTTTTTGTCTGAAGCTAAAATTGTTGAGGCTGGAATTTTGGGAGATTTTCTAAATTCATCTGCCGGCATACTTTTTGGCGTAGGCAAATATGTTTCACCGCTGTTTCTGGTTATGGCAGGTATAATTTTGCTTTTCCGCAAAGAAACGCTTTTCTATATTTCCAAACTGCTCGGGATAACCGTAGCTTTTGTCAGCATTCTGAGTTTTATTCATATAATTTCTTTCAAACCGGATGAAATGCTGGCAATCGCCAAAGTGGGAAGCGGTGGTGGATTTGTAGGGTATGCTTTTGCCTATCTTTTTCTGAAACTGGCAGGTACGGTTGGTGGAGCAATCATTTTTGTCGCCCTGTTCCTGATTGGAATTATTTTTGCTTTTAATTTTTCTCTGGCTCAGCTTCTTAATAAATTCATCCGCAAAAAAATTGAAGAAAGTGAAGAAGAAAAAGAGATTTCCGAAGCCGAAGAAAAAGCTGTCGCAGAAACGAATGAAGATAAACAGCCTGAAAAAAGTGAAGAAGAAAAAGGAGAAGAAGAAAAAACAGAATTCGTGCAAGATCCTAATGAAGGTGAAGAAGAAAGTCGCATGAAAGCTATTATAAAAAAGGCGGCCGCTTGGAGACCAAAAGCCAGTCAAGATAAAAACGAAGAAGAAGATTATTCCGCAAACGTCGGATGGGAATTGCCGCCGATAAGCCTATTGGATGATGCCATTGAAAAAGCGCAAGCGGGCGATGTCGACAAGAATGCTAAAATTATTCAGGACACATTGCGCAATTTTGGAATTGAAGTTGAACTCGGAGAAATCAAAACCGGACCGACTGTCACGCAATACAGTTTCCGCCCGGCGGTCGGTGTCAAACTCAGCCGGATAACCAATCTTAGCAATGACTTAGCTTTGCGTCTGGCTGCCAGACAAGTGAGAATTGAAGCTCCAATTCCGGGAAAATCATTAGTGGGAATTGAAGTTCCCAACAAGAAAACTGCCACGATCAGGCTGCCGGAACTTTTGCAGTCTTTGGAATTTGAAAATCGCAAAACCAATCTCTTGCTGGCGCTGGGCAAGGACGTGAACTGCAATTATGTCTGTAGCGATCTCAAAAAAATGCCACACCTTTTGATTGCGGGTTCAACCGGCAGCGGCAAAAGCGTTTGCGTCAATTCCATTCTGCTTTCCATGCTTTATCAAAATTCACCGGAAGACCTGAAGCTGATCCTGGTTGATCCAAAAAGAGTCGAACTTACTCCATACAATGGAATCCCGCATCTTTTGTCAGATGTGATTGTGGAAAATGGCAAAGTGCTGAGCGCCTTGAAGTGGGCGATTGGAGAAATGGAACATCGCTACAAGCTGCTTCAGCAAGCCGGATCTAAAAACATAGACTCTTACAACAATAAAGCCGAAAGAAACGAAACCTATCAGCGCTTGAATGAAAGCACCGGAGAATTCATCGAAGAAAAAATACAAAAAATTCCCTACATTGTGATCGTAATTGACGAACTGGCTGACCTTATGTCTTCGCACGGCAAGGAAGTCGAAGGCGCCATAATCCGCTTGGCTCAAATGTCACGGGCGGTTGGCATCCATTTGATTCTCAGCACGCAAAAACCGACAGTGACTGTCATAACCGGGCTTATTAAATCTAACATTCCGACTCGCATAGCTTTCCGGGTGCCGGCACTGATGGATTCGCGCACGATTTTAGACGCCAGCGGAGCGGAAAAACTTCTGGGTAACGGCGATATGCTCTATTCTGCCGCTGAAGCGGCCGAGCTCAGGCGCGTACAGGGAGTTTTTGTATCCGAAGAAGAGATCAAGCGCGTTGTTAAATTTATCAAGAATCAGAAATTTGAAAAAGTAGAAGATGATTTGAATGATGACATTACCGCAGAAGAGAATAAATTTTCAGGTGACAAAAACGGAGAAGTAACAACAATATATACAGGCGGCAAAATCGATTTTGCTTCTGTTCCGGAAAATAACAATGAAATGGAAGATGAGCGCTATGAAGAAGCCAAAGAAGTGGTTTTGCAGGCCGGCAAAGCCTCCTCATCATTGTTGCAAAGACGCATGCGCATCGGCTATTCCCGGGCGGCACGACTTGTTGATATTTTGGAAGAAAGAGGAGTTATCGGACCGGCAGACGGCGCCAGACCGCGCGAAGTGCTAATTGCCGGAGAAAATGATCCAGCTTATGAAAGTTCAATAGAAGATCAAGTTGTCCGCGACAAATGGCAAATGTGATGTCGCAGACATCAATAACCAAGACACAAGATACAAAAACCAAACAAAAAACAAAAATACAAATCAAAAATTTCAAAAATATTTTTATTTTGATTATTGGAATTTGTCTGGAAATTGTTTCTTGGAATTTGTAACTTTCAACGAAGTTGTCTTATGGTTCGATTCACTACCAAAAAAATTGATTCACTGACTTTGGGCGAGCGGATGAAAAAAATCCGTGATGAACGCCGGTTGAGTTTGGCGGAAATTTCCAAAAGCACTAAAATCCAAGCCAAATATCTTGAATATATAGAGAAAGGAGAATATATGAAACTGCCGGCCGATGTTTATGTCAGAGGTTTTCTTCGCAGCTATGCTGTTTTCATGGGGCTGAATGAAAAAATGTTGATCAAACAGTATGAGCGGGAAAAAGGCATTCAAAAAAACATCAAGAAAATAGCAGATGACAGCAAACCGAGAACGCCCATAAATTTTTCCAGTTTAGTGATTACGCCAAAAGTCATTGTTATTTCTTCTTTGGTTGTATTGATTTTCTCCAGTTTCGTGTATCTTTACATAGAAGTTAATAACTTTATTTCCAAACCGCGCCTGTTCATAATTAAGCCTGTCAACGGAGAAACAATTAGCGGCAATTCTGTTCACGTGAATGGCATTGCTGAAAAAGATGCGCTAATATTTATTAATGACCAGCCGGTGTTGGTCAGTGAAAACGGAGAATTTGGTGAAGATGTAGGATTAAAACAAGGACCTAATACTATTACAGTCAAAGCTAAAAGCAAATTTAACAAAGAAACAGTGCAATCTTTGACGGTAGACGCTGCTTTCAATAGTGAAAATCAGCAGAATGCTGAGGATATTTCTATTCCTGAACAAGCAGCAACCAACGATGAATCATCAAAAAACAATTCAATAAGCGCTGAAATTTATGTAAGTCCTGATCCAACCTGGCTTTCAGTCGAAGCAGATGAAAATTTGGTGTATAGCGGAGTGCTCCTGCCGCAATCGGTGCAAACTTTTGAAGCCAAAGATTTAATCAGTATAACCTCCGGCAAGGGCAATCAAACTTTTGTAAAAATAAACGGCCAAGATATGGGGCTGATCAGCAATGAACCGGGAGTAGTGAGGGATATGCAATATAATGCAAATGGGAAAGTGGAGAAATAAACATTAATAAAAAAGTAAATAAAAAAATATGATTAATAAGACTAAGAAAGCTCCTAAGGAGCCAGTTGAAAAAGTAAGAAATGCGGAAAAAAAAGAGGTCGATAAGCTAGTAGAAGATATTCAGGAAAAATTCGGTGAAGGCATGATTATGAAATTAGGCGATGTAAAGAGGGTAGATGTGGAAACCATACCAACAGGATCAATTTCACTTGATATCGCCATGGGCAACGGCGGAGTGCCCAGAGGAAGAATTATCGAAGTTTATGGACCCGAATCTTCAGGCAAGACAACTTTAACTTTGCACATCATTGCCAACTCGCAAAAATTGGGCGGAACGGCGGCTTTTGTGGATGCGGAACATGCGCTTGATCCGGAATATGCCAAAAGAATAGGCGTGGATATAAAAAATCTGCTTGTTTCTCAGCCGGACACAGGTGAACAGGCTTTGGATATCGTTGAATCATTGGTGCGTTCCGGCGTGGTAGACGTGATTGTTGTGGATTCGGTGGCAGCCTTGGTTCCAAAAGCTGAAATTGAAGGTGAAATGGGCGATCAGCACGTTGGCAGACAAGCCAGGCTCATGTCCCAAGCTCTTCGGAAACTAACTGCTATCATTGCGCGCTCTAACGCGACTGTCATTTTCATCAATCAGATCCGTATGAAAATCGGCGTAATGTTCGGTAACCCGGAAACGACAACCGGCGGCCAGGCGCTGAAATTTTATTCATCAGTCCGCATTGAAGTCAGAAGAAGCGCGCAAATAAAAAAAGGAGAAGAAATCGTAGGCAACAGGACAAAAGTTAAAATTGTAAAAAATAAAGTAGCTGCTCCTTTCAAAACGGCTGAATTTGATATTATGTATAATGAAGGCATTTCACTTGCTGGAGATCTTCTAGATACCGGTGTCAAATATGAAGTTGTAAAAAAAGCAGGCAACTCGCTTTCATTTGAAGATATCAAATTGGGTGCTGGCAGAGAATCAGCCAAGGTTTTTCTCAAGGAAAATCCAAAAGTAGCTGATAAAATTTTCAAAGAAATTTCAGCCAAAGCCAGAATCTAAAAATTCCAAAGGCTCCCATTGTGGCTCTTTGTCAAAACGTGTGGTGATTAATTAGTAGAAACGGCAAAAATG
>CAZFCX010000045.1:0-7666 GCA_964517825.1 uncultured Bdellovibrionales bacterium | reverse complement strand
TTTTGCATAATATTTTCCTGTTAAAAGCCTTTTTATAGAGTTAGGATAACATTTTTTTATTATAATTACAATTTGCGCGTAAATTCTAACCTGCTACAATTAAATTATAAAAATATGCAGCCTAAATCATTCAAAGACATCGTAAAAAATCGGGTTATCAAAAAACCTCCGGCTTATGAGTGGCAGGATCTGGCCCTTCGAATTATAACTGAATTGAATATTCCTAATAATAAGCGCAGCTCCATTTTTCTTGTATGCAAAAAAAATGCTAAACCAATCGTGGAAAAAGCTTTGAATGATACCAAGGAACTTTGCAAGAGCGGTGAAAAATGGCGCTATTTTTTCAAGCTTATTGATAAGAAATAAATGGTCTAGAATTGACTTGACAATTCAATGATTTTATACTATACTACTTTGAACGCTAATTTAGCATTAAACAAAATAAAAAATAAAGAAAGAGGGGGCTTTGGAAATGATAGTTCTTTATGTTTTAATAGCATGCCAACTTATAGCATGGGGTTGGTTTTCATGGAAAGGTGGCGAGTTAACCGATAAGCAATTTATTGTTTTTACTCTTGGTATGCTCGCTGGACAAACAGGTGCCGGAATTGAAACGTTTTTTAATAATTCTTGGGGAACGTTTATCGTTCAAGTTTATTTTTTCCTTTTTACGGCGCTTGCTGGATGGAAACGCCACAAACAAATGAAAGAAGGCTAGGAGGGGATGCTTGTACAAAAATTTTAGCCTCGGCAGAAGTTTTGCTGGGGCTTTTTCTTTTCAAAAAATAAATACAATATTGCGATTTTTGCAAATATTATGTACAATTTAATTGTGGCTTAATTATAACAAAAAATAATTGAAAGTCTATTGAATATGAAAATCCAAATCAGAAAATATCCTGATCCGGTTTTGTCGCAAAAAGCCGCTAAAATCAAAGATCCGCTAGGCAAAGAGGTTCAGGATCTTATCAAAAACATGACTGAAACCTTGCACGCCAATAAAAATGGCGTGGGTTTGGCTGCACCGCAAGTTGGCGTCAGCGTCCGGCTTTGTATGATTGAATTGGAGGGTACTCGCTATGTTTTGATTAATCCAAAAATTACTGCTAAATCAAGGCAAAAGGAGGTTTGCGACGAAGGCTGTCTCAGTTTTCCGGGAGAATTCTACCCTGTTCCCCGTTACAGCGAAGTGCAGGTCAGATATACGGATGAAAACGGAAAGTCAGCCAAGGCAAAGGCGCAAGGACTCCTAGCCAGAGCTTTTCAACATGAAATTGATCATCTAGATGGAGTGCTTTTTATTTCCAAAGTAAAGAAAACTGCTAAAAAAACTCGTCCCGTTAAATAAAATTTTTTAAATATTTGCTCTATGAAAAAACCAGAAGAAAAACAAATTAAAATCCCTGTTGTTTTTATGGGAACTTCAGAATTATCGGCAACCACATTAGCAGCGCTTATAGAAAAAAAATATAATATTGTGGGTGTTTTTACCAAACCAGATAAAAAAATCGGGCGCAAGCAAGAAATTAGCGAACCTTTGGTTAAAAAAATAGCCCAAGAAAAAAATATACCCGTTTTTCAGCCGGAAAAGCTGGACGAAGCAGCTACTGAACAAATCAAGGATTTGAAAGCCGATCTGATCGTTGTAGCCGCTTATGGTAAAATCATTCCTCCTTCAATTCTGGATATCCCCGGTTTTGGCTGTATTAATGTGCACGCCTCTCTGCTGCCGAAATATAGAGGACCATCACCGATTCAAAATGCACTTTTGAATGGAGAAAAAGAAACCGGAGTTAGCATAATGCTGATGGATAAAGGCGTAGATACGGGAGATGTCTTAGCACAGGAAGCAATTTCGATTGAACACGACGACGATAATGCCACTCTTTTGGACAAACTTTCAAAAGTCGGCGCTGATTTGCTTTTAAAAACAATTCCTCTTTGGATTGAGAGAAAAATCCAGCCACAACCCCAAGACAATTCAAAAGCTACGCTATGCCAACTTATTGAACGTAATGACGGTTGCATCAATTGGACAAATGATGCCGATGATATCTACAATCAATATCGCGCACTTACTCCTTGGCCCGGAATATTTTGTTACTGGAAAAAAGACAACGAGATGCTTCGGCTAAAATTAGTTTCCATAGAGAAACAAAACATCAACCCCCAGCAAAAACACAGGGAGGGCGAAATTTTTGAAATCGCTGATACGGTAGGTGTGCAAACCGGAAACGGAATTATAATCCTCAAGAAACTTCAATTGGAAGGAAAAAATGTTATAGACGTCAAGGAATTTATGAATGGTTATTCTGATTTTGTTGGCAGCATTTTAACGTAAATATTAAGTTTTTTAAATATAGAAAAATGGATAAAGAAACAAAAAATATAAAAGACAAAAATGAACAATTAGCTATAGTTATTGGTTTTTTTCTGATTGTGGTTGTCATAGTAATCACTATTTTCCGCAGTGATCTTTTTAAAGAAAAAGATCCTTTTTCAGAAGATATTTCAGTTGTAAAAAAAGAAAATGGATTGGAGTACAAAACCATAACTGCCAAAGATTTGCATAAAAAAATCCTTTTAGCCAAGGAAAATGATTTGCCGGTACTTTTGGATGTGAGGCCATTTGAATCATATGCTACAGAACATATTGCCGATGCAGTAAGCATAACGCCTGAAGAGTTTCCCTTAAAAGACAAAATAGACCCGAACAAACAAGTCGTTGTGATTGTTGAAAATGCGGAGGATGAAAATATCAAAAAAACCATAGACCAGCTCGAAAAAGAAAACTTCGAAAATTTTGTCGTTCTAGCTGGCGGCATGGATGCCTGGAGACAAACGATCGGAGTTTCTGTTACTTATGGAAATCCAAATTCAATGGAAGACCAGCTAAAAGTTTCTTATGTTGAAAATAAAGACCTGAGCAATGCCCTGAAAGAAGGTGTTCCAACCTTTATTATTGATGTAAGGACAAAAGAAGAATATTCTAAAAATCACATTCCCGGCGCTATCAACATCCCTTTTGAAGAGGTTGAAAAAAGACGCAAAGAAATAACTGAAAAAAGAGTTGTTGTGGTCGGCATTAATGAACTTCAGGAATTTCAAGCAGCCGTTCGGATGTATGACATGCTTTTGGTTTCACCTTTTGTTTTAAAGGGCGGAATGACGAAATGGGAAGAAAGCGGATTTCAATTAACTAAATAATAAATAACCTTCTTTCAAAAAACCGCGCCTCATTGGGCAGCGGTTTTTTATATGAAAAAATTTTTAATTATAAACAGATTATTTTTCAATTTTACTTTTAAGTGTTTCTATGGCCGCATCTAGTTGGGGATCCTTGTTGTTATTATAGTCCTCTAAAGTATTTTTTATTTCTTTGTCAGGACTAATTCCCTGTTCATTGATTTGTACCCCGTTTGGAGTTAGCCAGCGTGCCACCGTAATTTTAGCCGCCGTTCCTTGGGGCAATTCAACAAATTCCTGAACCGATCCTTTTCCAAATGATTTTTCTCCAATGAGAGTGACGTTTTCTCGATTATCCCGGAGAGCGCCGGCTATAATTTCCGAAGCGCTGGCACTTCCTTCATTAATAAGAACTACTGTTTCAATTCCGCTGGCCACATCGCCTCCATAAGTTTCTATGTTTTCGCGGCTTTTGTCCCCTTTTTCTTCAATAACAACCGTTTTGCCTTTTGGCAACAGTCGGCTGGCAACATCAATAGATGTTTCCAAATATCCTCCCGGATTATTGCGCAAATCTATGATTATTCCGGCAGGATTCTTTTCTTTAGCAGTCTTGATGATGTTGGAAAATAGGCGGTCAGTATCTTCTCCGAATCTAGATATGCTTATGTAAGCAATATTTTCTTCCTTCCATTCCAAAGTCACACTTTTAACATTTATCACGCCTTTTTCAACAGTTATGTCACGAGTGTCCTGATCTCCGTTCCTGAAAATTGTCAGCGTTACCGAAGTTCCTTTCGGTCCCCTGATATTATTAATGGCTTCTTCAATTGTCATATCAGCTGCCATTTTGCCGTTAATTTTAATAATCTTATCGCCGCTGCGAAGTCCGGCTTTTTCCGCCGGAGTGCCTGGCAAGGGAGCAATTATGGTAAGAATTTCATTTTTAATTCCCAATTCGGCACCAATCCCCTCGAAAACACCGGTTATGTCTTCATTGAATTTCTTGTTTTCTTCGGCAGTAAAAAAACTTGTATACGGATCTCCCGTCGCCTGCATCATACCCTTTATAGCTCCTTGAAAAAGAACATTGGCGTCCAGCTTGTCAGCATCGATATATTTCGTCTTGACCAAATCCCAGGCTTTCCAAAACAAAGAAAAATCCAGACTGGTATTTTTATCCGTTTCTTTATTTTCAAAAACGGCGTTTTCTATGTTTACTGCCGACTGAGAAACTACTGAATTTTCTTTACCTTTTTCAAATCCTATCCAAAAGAAAATCACGCAAAAAACAACCAGCACTACCAGTTGCAAATAATTGCGGATTATTTTTTTCTTTAAAAAAAGATCTTCTCCGCCTGATTGATTTTGGATGAAATTATCATTTTCCGGCATAAAAATTAATCATGGATTGGCAGCGGTTTTCCTAAAAACTTTTTAAAATATTTGAGTCCGCTGGCAATATGAATCCAGGTCATTTTATTGAAAAGAAGAGATTGGATAAATCCGCCTTTGGCGCTGCCCTTACCATGATAGTGATGCATGCTCACCAAAGGATAGTAAACAACCTTAAAACCATTTTCCCAGAATCTCCTGCACCAATCAACATCCTCCATATACATAAAATAACGCGGGTCCATAAATCCAACCTTATCTATGGCTTTTCGGGAAATCATCAGTGCGCTTCCCATCAGCCAATCAACTTCCTGAGCTTTCTTGTGGTCATAATCCTTCATTAAAAACCAATCGATATGTTTTTTAGCAAAAGCTAGACGCCCCAAAAAAGTTCTGCGATAAATAATCGTTTGCGGTTTGTAAAATCTAAAACATGAATATTGTAATGTTCCGTTGAAATTCAAAAGCTTCGGACCCACAATCCCGACTGTTTCATTTTCTTTTTCATACTGCAACAAGCCTTCCACTGAACCTGGATTCACTATGATGTCGCCGTTAAGCAGCAACAAGTTTTCTCCTTTGCTGTTTTCAATAGCTTTTTTGAGCAAAGCCTGAAAACCAACATTTTTTTTAAAAGGAAAAAAAATAACATCCGGATATTCTTCGCGCATCATTATTATTGTATCCTCTCCCGTTTCACTGTCAGCTACAATAAGTTCATACGAAACTCCGGTTACGTTTTTTTTTATGGAATCAAGGCAAACTTTCAGCAAATCAGGATTTTTATAATTGGTAACAATAATAGAAAGTTCCATTGCAAAAGAAAAAATAGTTTTTATTTATTTCGGGTTAATATCAGATTGCTCCGGCAATGCAAAGATGTTTCGGAACATTTCGCGAATTTTGTCATAATTATCTCCGATTGGCGATAAAATTGAACCTTTTTCCGGAGTCGTTGGAGGAAAATATAGCAAGCCTTCTTCTGAAGCTTCAAGAACACGTCTGGTTACCTGGATATTCTGCATATTTTTATACAAATCATACAGGCGTTTCATTTCCCAAGCCTGCAAATCGGTCTTTACGTTATTGCCCAGAGTTTCCAGCATGGCATTTACTTTGCCGAAATCGCTCATTGTGCCGAGACTTATGATTTTTTCCTGAATTTTCTGAACAATTATCTGCTGCCGCTTGGCTCTTTCAAAATCACTGGAAGTTGCCCGCGAACGTGCAAAACATAAGGCTTGTTCGCCATTTAGAGTCTGAGTGCCGGCTGGCAATTTGAAGTCTCCTCCACATTCTGTGTCAGGATTCGTACACATTGGATATTGCGCAGAAATATCTCTTGTTCCGTTCTTGCGAGTAAAATATTTAGTTTCAACCATTTGCTTTTTTGTCACAGGATCAATGGCCGGTTTAGTAAAAACATACGGGTCGCACACTTTCGGTTCATTGAACTGGACTCCTTCTTCAAAAGGATTATCCAGAGTGATTTGCACACCGCCGATTACGTCAATCAGCTCCTTAAATCCTTTGAAATCGATTTTTACGGCATAATGAATCGGCAAGCCCAAAACATCTTCAAGAACTTTTTCCATTTGTGAAAGCCCCTGCTGTTTTCCGTTTTCTTCACCATAAGCATGGACCGCATTTATTTTGCTGTAAGTTTCGCTTCCCGGATTTTTTACCCATAAATCTCTGGGAATTGAAACAAGCGCCGCCCTGTTTGCTTGAGGTTCGACGCTGAGAACCATGATGGTATCCGCCAATGTTCCGCCACCGGGGACATTTTCGCCGCGCATTCCCAAAAGAGCAATGTTGATGCGACCTTCATTTTCACCTTTTACCTTGCTTTCAACTCCCGGAATAACGCGGGTTAAGCTTTGCAATAATCCGCTGCCTCCTTCAGTTGAAATCTTACTCAAAGTGAAGCCGGCTTTCCAAGCAAAAAAACCTGCGATACCCACAATGATCGCTACAACAATCAAAAATGGCACCAGCCATTTTCTTTTCTTTTTTTGCATAATCGGATTTTTTGAATCCTGTTGGTAACTTTCCATAAGTATTTATTAATTTATTATTATAAAAACAATCTCTATGATTATGCTACAATTTGCGATAAATTGCAAGCATATTTTGGGCTGAATTTTTCCAAGAAAAAAAGCTGATTCTTGCCATGCCTGATTGGATCAGCTCTGTTCTAAGCTTGTCTTCAATACAAACATCATACAGCTTTTGTGAAAAATCAGCAACCGATGTTGTATCAAAATATAATGCGCCCTGACCGGCGATTTCTTTCAAGCTGGGTATATCCGAAGCTAAAACCGGAACTTTTTGGCTCATGGCTTCCAAAACCGGTATGCCGAAACCTTCATAGAGGGACGGGAAGACAAAAACGTGAGCCATCTGAAAAACAATTTTTTTATCCTCCTCTTCTATAAAGCCGGGAAAACAGACATCTTCTTTCAAATTGTTTTTTGCAATTACCTCATCGATTTTGACGTCAAAGTTATGCGCTTGGCGATTTCCGCAAATAACCAGCTTAATTCCGCCCAGCTTATTTTTAACCCCCGCATAAGCTTCAACAAGCTGCGGAATATTTTTTCTCGGCTGCAGCGTTCCCATGTATAAAACAAATTTTTCCGGCAGATTATATTTTTTTCTGATTTCTTCAGTTTTATCAGTTGCGATTTCATTAAATAAAAAATCTTCGCTGACTGCATTATAAATATACTCGACTTTTTCCGGATTGATATTATAAAATTTTATGATTTCGTCGCGGGTAAACTGCGAAACACCTATGATTTTATCCGCCCTTCTGAGGCTTATCGGAATCAATGTTTTCAGGAAAAACAAATCGGAAAATTTTATGAATTGCGGGAAAAAATTAAAGGAAATATCGTGTACAATTGTCACGATTTTTATTTTTTTCGGAACAAACCAAGGCGTAATATATTGCGTGTGATACACATCCACCGGATTTTGACGAAGATATTTCGGCAATGTCCACAAATTCCAGATGAATTTATTTTTTGCCGGCAAAGAAACTATTTTAAAATTATTTTTATTTAATATATCAATCTGTGTT
>CAZFCX010000044.1:7395-7706 GCA_964517825.1 uncultured Bdellovibrionales bacterium | reverse complement strand
AAATAACTAAAAAAGCTGTTGTCGGAAAAGTTATCGTTCAAAAAGGCATTGAAGCTGCGGAAATTATGAATAGATTCTTCTGTATCGGCAAATATTGCACAGATACAACGTTGAAACTGGAAGATGTGGCTCGTCTTGCAGGCAATAAAAATAAACTTGCAGCTTTATTGAAAGAATTAAACAAATTGCCGGATCGAAATGAAACCGCAGTCATAACAAATTGTTCAACAATCAGAAAAATTGTTCAGAAAAAAGGAAAAGAAGCAGAAGTGCTTATCTATGAATACTTCAAACCAAAAGGGGGAGGTGTT
>CAZFCX010000044.1:0-7376 GCA_964517825.1 uncultured Bdellovibrionales bacterium | reverse complement strand
GCCATGCCTTCAGGCATTAATAAATGATTTGAATAAAATGCCGGACTTATTGCCGGCAGAATAATTTGCGGGAATCCGCAACAAAAAAGGGGTTGGAAACAGCTCCTTTTTTTAATGCCTGAAAAATGGTAGAATATACTGAGAAATGCAGAAGCAGACAGCGTGAACACGGATTGTTCTGTGTCTCTGTGTTTTTCTATAAATTTATGTGTTAATTTTATATGCTCATCGGAATTGATGCCCGGTTTTATGGTTCAATTGGCAAAGGACTGGGCCGATATACGCAAAAATTAATCGAAAATTTGGAAAAAACAGACCAGGAAAATCGGTATGTGATTTTTTTGCGCAAAGAAAATTTTGATGAATATCAGCCGCAAAATCCAAATTTCAAAAAAGTGCTGGCTGACTATCGCTGGTATTCTTTTGCCGAGCAGCTTTTTTTTCCAAGAGTGCTTCGAAAATATAATTTTGATTTCGTTCACTTTCCACATTTCAATGTTCCGCTTTTGTACAGAAAGAAATTTATAATGACCATCCACGATTTGATTCTGATCCATTTTCCAACTGTCAGAAGCTCGACTCTCAGTCCGCTTTTCTACTGGATTAATTTTCTGGCCTATAAAATTGTCATTCGCTCGGCCGTTTATCGGTCGGAAAAGATAATCGCGGTTTCCAATTTTACCAAAAAAGACATCCTAAATGTCTACAAAAATGTGCCGGAAAACAAAATAGCAGTCACACATGAAGCTTGTGACAACCAGGTGGACAAATCATCCAAAAACGACGAGGAAGTTTTACGATTTTATGGTATAATGAAGCCGTATATAATATATATCGGAAACGTTTACCCACATAAGAATCCGGAACGTCTGGTTTTGGCGTTCAAGGAGGTTTTGGAGCATAAAAAAGACATCGCGCTGGTGTTTGTAGGCGGTGAAGATTATTTTTATATGCGGCTTAAAAAATTCGTAGCCGAAAAGGGAATAAAAAATGTTATTTTTGCCGGATTTGTTCCTGATGGTGAAATGAATGTGCTGCTTAGAAATTCACAGGCTTACGTGCGCCCGTCACTCTATGAGGGTTTTGAATTGCCGCCACTCGAAGCTATGCAGCAGGGCGTGCCGGTGCTTTGTTCCGAACATGGCTGCGCCAGAGAGGTTTTGGACGACAGCGCTTTATATTTCAATGGAAAAAACATTGCTGATATTCGCGACTGTGTTCTAAAAATTTTGGATAATGAAAAATTGCGGCAAGAGTTGATAGCTAAAGGATATGAGCAGATAAAAAAATACAGCTGGGAAAGGACAGGAAGAGAAACGTTGGAGATATATAAAAAAATTCTTAATTAGCAATATGCCAATAAACAGAGTTATTCCCCAAATGTTTGATGTAAAGCCGGTCGATAAGAGTGGAAATTTGGATTGGAAAAAAATTAATTCTGTAAGTGGCGTTGAATCAAGCAAAAATAAAAAGGCTTTTTTGCGGAATCAAATCAGGGCCAAACAAATTTTTGAACGAGAAGCCTTTGTTAGGGCTGAACAAGAAAGGTTCAAACAGGAGCAAATCAGACAATTTGAAAAAAATTTAAGAATTAGGGAAGAATTAAGAATCAAAGCCGAAAACGAAAAAATTGCTCGGGAAGAACTTGAACAGCGTCTGGCATACGAAGCGGCAGTTGCGGCTGAGCAGGAAAGAATCAGACAGGAAAAATTGGAATGGGAAAGAGCAGAAAAAGAAAAAGAAGCCTGGTTGGCTGAGGAACTTGCCCAGAAAGAAAGGACAAAAAAAGCAATAGATGAAGAAATTAGGATTGTAGATACGGAAAAGTATTTTTTCTGGAAAGATCTTTTTGCTGCTCCAAAATTTGCTTTTCAATTTAATTCGCGCAGAACCTTTCTTTCCTTTGCAATAATAGTGCTGTCGATTTATCTTAGTCTGGGCGGAGTTTTTTATGCCAGCAAAAGTTTCAGCGCTAAAGGCGAAGTTCTGGGAGCTACACAGGACGGATTTTCCAATTTGACAGCGGCAATCAAAAGCATGGCCGATCGGAATTTTGTGGGTTCCGAAGAACAATTCAGTTTAGCTCTGGCAAATTTTTCCAAAGCCTCGGAACAGTTGAATGAATTGGGAGGGTTGCTTTTGGATGTCACACAATACATTCCTTTTGCTTCAAAAATATCTTCAGGGCGAAATGCTGTTGAAGCCGGAAAACATTTTTCTGAAGCCGGAAAATCCATCAATGAAATCGCCAAAAAACTGGCTGATTTTCAGGGTCCCATAGACGATTCAAAAAATCAGGCCTCCTTTCTGGAAATTTTTGAAGCTGTTGAAAAAAATATAACCAAAGCCGAAGAAGAGTTGAATGCGGCGCAGGAGAATGTAGACCGCATTTCAGTAGATGACTTGCCTAAAGATAAGCAAGATGAGTTTATTTTTCTCAAACAAAACTTGCCGGAAATCAGAAAATTGCTGGATTCTTTTTTGAACAATAGCCATATTTTTGTGGATCTTTTGGGAGGCAATGGGCCGCGCAAATATTTGTTTTTGTTTCAGAATAATTCAGAAATGAGGCCGACCGGAGGATTTATCGGCAGCTATGGGCTTTTGGATATTTCCAATGGGCATGTGAAAAAGTTTTTCATTGAAGGAATTTTTAATCCTGATGGCCAGCTGAAAGAAAAAATTGTTCCTCCGCAGCCAGTGCAGAAAATCAGTGCAGCCTGGAGCTTGCATGACAGCAACTGGTTTCCTGATTTTCCGCTTTCAGCCAAAAAAGCAATTTATTTTTATGAAAAAACAGGCGGTCCGACAGTCGATGGCGTGATTACTTTTACGCCGACTATAATGCAGAAACTTTTGGAAATAACTGGACCGATTGAAATGCCCGAATATGGCGTTACTTTGGATGCTGAAAACTTTGTCGAATTAACGCAATATGAAGTCGAAGTTGATTATGATAAAGAAGAAAATGAGCCGAAAAAAATACTTTCTGATTTAGCACCGATTGTCCTGGAAAAACTTCTGAGCAATAAAAATCTGGAAAATGTGGCTAAAATTGCCAATGCTTTTCTGCAAGGACTCAGTGAAAAACACATTCTCCTTTATTTTCAAAATAACGACTTGCAGGGAATGATTTCCCAGCAGGGCTGGTCCGGCGAGATTCTGCCGGCAGAAAAAGACTATCTCAGTGTCATAAATACCAATATAAATGGATATAAAACGGATGCTGTTATCGAAGAGAAAATTGAACATAGAGCGGAAATACAAGAAGACGGTTCAATCATAGACACGGTTACCATAACCCGCCAGCATACGGGCGGCAATTCAAATTATGAATGGTTTAATAAAGTCAATTCCGACTATATGCGGGTTTATGTGCCGAAAGGTTCAAAGCTTCTGGAAGTCAGCGGACAAACGCGCGAAACGAATGAACCGCCGCTGGATTATGACGCCTTGAAATTCAAAAAAGATGAGGATGTCCAAAAGGAAGAAAATAATATGATAATTGATCCGGGATCAGGAACGCGCATTTATGAAGAAAAAGACAAAACAGTTTTTGCTAATTGGACATACGTTAGTCCGCAAGAAACCATGACTATAACATATAAATATGCCCTGCCTTTCAAGTTGTTTAAAGTTTTAATCGGAGAAAAACAGCAGGCAGATTCTTATTCTCTCTTAGTGCAGAAGCAGTCAGGAAGCCAGGGGTCTTCTTTTGATGTTAAAATTAAATATCCGTCAAATTACGAAATCGAATGGCTGTCTCAGGATAATTTAGAAAAAGAAGACGATGTTTTAAAAAAAGAAATAATTTTATCAAGAGATTATTTTGCCGGTGCAGTTTTTAAAAAGAAACAATTTTAAAATATGAAAAAACTTATACTACTTCTGCTACTATTGATTGCCATGCCTGTGTACGGGGCTGAATATGCTGTCAGACCCCCCAGTGCTTGTCCTAATAACGGGAATGGTACTTCATGGGCGTGTGCGGCTAGTGCGGGTGCGGCTGGGGCAATGAATACAATTCCTTCCGCTATTGAGCATGGTAGCACTTATTACATCGGAGGTGGTGCATATGGGAGAGTTTCTTTTGGAGTTATTAGCTATTCTGGAGAGGATTATGCTTTTGTAAAGAAAGCCACCACAGCAGCACATGGATCAGAAGCATTGATTAACTGGAATGATGCCTATGCTGTTCAAGCGACATTTGAACAAATGAATATCGAAGGGCATTATATCGACATTGATGGGGTGACGGGTTCTGGAACATCTGGATATGGAATAAAAATAGAGCATCCCGCTGCAGATCTGGAATACAACAACGACCTTGCTTCTCTTTGGCTCTATGGTTCAAGTTCACCTTATGGAGTCAACTATGTAACTGTCCAGCACGTTGAAATTTCCATGACCAGTGGAACGGATTGTTCCGTGCTGGACCAGGCATATCTTGACGGTTATGAACCATCCACTTACACCATCAAAGGGGCTAGAGGTACTTTTGATGGGATACAGATAAAAAACAATTACATCCATGGCGGATCGACCAATATCCAAATGGGGGTATGGACGCAAAGCTCCATTACCGAAAACTATTTTGGTCAGAATTGCAGCAGGGCATGGTCACATGGTCAACAAATAAGTCCCACGGGCGGAAGTAGTTATATAACCCTCGCTGGTAATGAGTTTCACGATTCCGAAACATATATAGTAGGCGCTCATAATAATGGAGTTCCGGGCGCTCCTAATCAGGGTAATTCCTATTGGTATATTTATAATAATATCTCCGTGGGGGGAACCCAATCGTACCAAATGGCAGAATCGAATGAATATGATGGTTTAATGAACTGCCAAATCCACCACAATACTTTTATAGATGGAGCCTGTGCGCCGGAGGGATGTATTGATACAGGGATGCAGCAGAGCGTTTCCACAACCAAAAGTTACGCCTATAATAACCTGTTCTATAACATGACATTGGTAAGAATAGGCCAGGATTGCGGAATCACACCCACAGCCGGTTGTGTTGTACATGATAATAATGCCTTTTTAAAAAGTTCTGGATACACCACAACCATTGCAGATGAATTGGCCGAACAGGTGGACGCAGAGGCCCCATCAACCATCTTCACTAACTATGCTGGAGGAGTTTATACTATCAACGCCGCCGAACAAACTGCCATTGACCACATCATAGGCAAGGGCAAAACTGATCTAGTTGGTTACGGTACTGATGCGGCGGGCAACTCAAGGGATGCATTTCCTGACATCGGCGCATATGAATACGTCGGAGCAGCGGATACAACGGAACCGGCCAGCCCGACTGGACTCAGTGTTCAATAATTTTCAATTTATAATTTTCAATTTTTCCCGCCCGAGCGGGACCCCGCCAAGGCGGTGACAAAAAAATTTACAATGACTCAATTTTCAAAATTCAAAACTTTATTATTCTGCGTAATTTTCCTTTTCAGTTTTTTTGGTTTTGTGAAAAATGTTTCTGCAAACCCGCCTTATGTGCCGGAGAATTTTACGCTTACATATACAGCGCCTGATAGTGTTGTTTTAAACTGGACAGCGCCTTTCGGAACTGTTCCGACTGGATATCATATTTATCGTGACCATGAATTGATCGCAACCGTTCCAACCGGATCTGCTTTGACTTGGTCCGATACGCTTCCAGATTATGGCATCTATGCTTATGCAGTGAGAGCTTACAATGCCGATGGCGACAGCGACATCCGTGTGCACCGTACAGTTGCGTGGGTTAATCCGACTGGCAAAGCCAATGCTCTTCGTCAGTGGGGAATTACATGGCACTTTGACCATGAATATGATTTTGGCCAGTTTGCTAATGGTGATTTTTGGGTGCTAGGTCCAGTCAACATTGTGGCCATAGATCCTACGTATCAAATTGTTTCAGATCATATCGCAGATTTCGATGAAGGTGAACAAGATATAATGCGGGCAATTAATGGTGCAATGTTGGATCCATACCATAAAGAAACTATCAATCCTCAGGGCTATGACTCAGGACAGAGAAATTATGATGATTCGTTGAATGTGGCGAAAAATATTTCAGGATCTACTCCGCTAACTATTTCCGGCGGTCACTCATTGGTATCAGCTATGAGTAATTATCCTCTAGGAACTACGCATACATACTACACGCGACTGAAAGCTGCCGCAGTTCTGACTGTAGTTTCAGAAGCTCCGGCGGCAGGAAGTTTTCGGCCGTCCTACGCTATAGCCGACAAAACCATTCAGCATAATAAGAGCGAATTAAATTATTCTGCACTACAAAAACTGGCTCTACCCGCGGGCGTAAGCATTAATTTGGATGATGAAGCCAGTCGTATTGAGAGAGTTTTTTTGGACAACAACGGCAGTGATTTTGATTTGGAAGCTAAGCTTCATCCGGAAGAAAATATGCATGGTTATGGCCGCGATGTTTCTATAGACGTGGGAGATGCAGCTCTTATGCTTAACTTAAATTATTCAAATGCCGAAAAGGAAGAAATGCTGATCAATTTTGTCCAAATGGGCTTGGATTTGTATGGCGTGACGCAAACCGGCATTGGCAACGATAGCTGGAACGGCTGGGGTGGCCATTTTCTTGGGCGCAAATGGCCGATTCTTTTTGCGGGCATAGTTTTAAATGATGATGATATGAAAAATGTCAACGCAAGTTTTGCCGAAGACGATCTGACATATTATTACAATAATTCGAATCTGCCCGCTACCGCGCTGGGGAAATATTCATGGACGGGCTCCAAAGTTCTCTATAAATTCAATTATTATTGGGCTGAAACTGATGTTAGATTCGGAGCTGTTTATGACCATAAAGATCCTTCCGACTGGATCTTGCTGAATGAACCCAATCTGTATATTGAAGATGAGCGTTGCGAAGGTTATCGTACTTGCTGCACAGCAAAGGGCTGGACAGGCATAGCCTTATCTGTGAGATTGATGAATGCAGAAAATATTTGGAATAATCAATCTTTCCTTGATTACACCGATCGCTGGGTTTATGAAGATATGACTCCATTTTTATCCATTTTGAACGGAGCAACAGGTGGTTCAAGCACAGCTAGGGATTATCAGGCTTTTTATTCAACTTTAGCCAGGAAAATGTGGACTGATTATCGAAATATGACTGACGAGGAAGCGCCAACAAAAGTGGAAAATCTTTCGGCCTTTACTCTTTCAGATGATACGCATCAATTATACTGGAGCAGAGCTGGTGATAATATTGGGGGAGTAGGTTACAAAATTTATCGTAATGGTTCACAAATTGGAACTGTTTATACAACATCATATTTAGATACAACTGCCATATCCAGTCCTGCTCCTCAATACAATATAGTAGCATTTGATTGGAC
>CAZFCX010000043.1:0-8077 GCA_964517825.1 uncultured Bdellovibrionales bacterium | reverse complement strand
ATGACCTATTCCGGAATTCTTGAGAATACCAGAATAGTTTTATTGAGTTGTTTGATTATATATCTATTTGGAATTGCGGAATGAATCTGTGAATTTATGAAAAATTTGACCATAGGGAGAGAGTTCATGAACAACCCTGTTTCCCCTGTTGCTTTTCCTTATCAGTCCCGCTTGGGTCAAACGTATAATATGCTCAGAAATAGTTTTGAAATTACACTTGGTTTTTCGGGCTATATCATCAACCTTGTTATCCGCAATCAAAAAAAGTATCTCAATTCTTCTGTGATTCGCCACGCCTTTAAAATACCTTTCCAATTGTTTTGGCGATTTTGCTTTGAAAACTTTTTCTATTGTTTTATTTTTTCTTTTTATGGCCAGCATAATATATTTTATAATCCCCCCCACTTTTTTTCTTTATACTATTTATATTATAAACTATTCCGGAATTCTTGAGAATACCAGAATAGTTTTACGTGTTCGAAATTATTTTTTATTTTTTGCTTTTGGCGTCTCTGATGACCAAAGCGCCATTAATTTTCTTAACAGTTACCTTCTGTCGTTCACGCCAGCCAAGAGAAGTTGCCAGTTCTTTGGGAATCGTGAGCCCAAGGCTTGAGCCCGCCCGCCCCACTCTGGTTAACTTCCGAATATTTTTGTCTTTTAATTTCTTTATTGGCATATTTTTTTGTTACGTAACTAGTTACTTAACACTTTCTATTCACATTTTACTCCTATTTTTCCACTCTGCAACTAAAAAGCAGCTCCGGATGGTCGGAGCTGTGCACGTGTATTTCTGATTTATTTATAAGATTTTTTGTTGGCTTCTTGTAAAATTTTGAGTGTTGCATGAACCGAAAGATTGTCTGTCGGCAGAAGTACCAGATTTTTGCCAAGTTGATCAAGCAAAGGCGTTAGAAACTCATCCGCCCAAGACGGAGACAAAGTTAAAACGCCAGAAAAATCTATTTCCAAATTTTCATTATCGGCAAGTTTTCTTAGTGTTGGCTGAAAAGCCTTAAAAGCCTCGCTTCCTAATTCCCTAGATATTAATGTTGTACCAAATTTTGATAATTCTATTTTCATAATTTTTTAATTTAGTTTAAAATTCTATTTTTGCCAAACATCCTCGAATAATATTTTGGCTTCTTGTCACACGGAATTCTTTATTATTATTTTTCATCCGCACTTCTGCGTCTCCGCTAGTATAAAATAAGTTAATTTGATTTCCAGCCACAACCTCGCGCACAAGCTTAAGTCCATTGCCACGTTTTTCTGGAGCTCTGCCTGAAATAAATTCTGTAAAGGCAATTTTTACAGCTTCTAAGTGATTATTTAATTCTGGCTTTACATGTTTTAATGTTTCCAATATTCCCACCCCTCTGTCTGCCAACACAATTTCTTTTTTATCTAAATTATATCCAAAAAATATACCGGGCGTGTCTGGCCACTTACCCAGATTATGAGCAAACGAATTATCGCCTATTTCTCCTGCAATCAAAGTAATCAAAGAATATAATTTTTCAAAACCAGGTTTTTGCATTAATTCGTGCTCCATTTTAGTCAATCTGGCGTTAAAAATAGAGCTTGTCGCACAATAAAAAGTATCAGGAATCTTGCTGCCTTTTTCAATCCAGGCTGTTGCCAATTCCATTAGATCGCTGGAAAATATTTCTAAATCTTTCTCGCGATAATATCGGTGCGTGCCACCATCTTTTCTAATAGCAACCAGTTTCCTATTTTTATCCCATCGACGCAATGTATCTTTAGAAACTCCTAAAATTTCTGCTGCTTTTGTAATTGTTATTAACTTTTCTTCCATGTATTCATATTAGCATATCTTATAAAACTATGCAATATATATTTAAAACTATGCAAATTTAAACAAATATATGCATTTTTTGACAAAAATGGTGGCAAATTCACACTAAAATGTCAATATACCGTGAATTTTGTTAAAAAGTTAGCTAAATTCACGGTATTTTTACTATGTGCAAATTTTGCACATACCTTTTTCGAACTTGTAAGAATTCCTTACAAGTTGCTAGTTTTTGAAATTATTTTTTATATTAATTCCGCCTCTCCCTTTCAAGTAATAAAAAAGCCTCGACCCAGTTTCAGGTTTTCGGCTTTTTCTAAAAAAACATTTTGTTAGATTGGAAAGGCCGAGGAAGCCCCAGCTGCCATAGCAACTATTATGGCTTCCGGGATATTTTTACCGTCTATTTTAAAGATAAAAGCGGTTAAATCATTTGAAACACTTGAACCGCTAACGTTATTAAGTACGGCCTCCTCAACTTCTTTTGCCTTGTCCTTTTGGACAATAACAACTATTTGACCTGCCATTTTTAATTTACCTCCCCCTTGGGTTATTTTTTATTATTTTTTCACGGAACTAAGACTTTGGAGTATTGCATGCAAATTTCATTTTGTCAATCTTGAATACCAAAAAACAGCCTCTTGCGAAGCTGCTTTTTTATAAAAAGTATTATGAATTTTCTAATAAGCTAAGAAGCTAAAGCCTAAAAAGCTGTTTTTATTATTTCTTGGCTATGATTGTTTCCGCTACATTCTTAGGCACTTCGTTGTAATGCGAAAATTCCATATAATAGCTGGCTCGTCCCTGCGTCATACTTCTCATCTGGGTGGCATAGCCGAACATATTGGCCAATGGAACTTCAGATTCTATTTCTTTGACGCGCGCATTGCCTTCTCCGCGATCATTTATTTCTTTGATCATGCCGCGGCGGGAATTGATGTCGCCGACAACGTCGCCCATAAATTGTTCCGGAGTTGTGACAACAACTTTCATGATTGGTTCAAGAATGACTGGATCAGCTCTTTTGACTGCTTCTTGCACCGCCAACGATCCGGCAATTTTGAAAGCCGCTTCGGATGAGTCAACTTCATGGAAAGATCCGTCATAAAGAGTTACTTTGACATCCACCATCGGATAGCCGGCGACTACGCCGTTTTCCAAAGCTTCTCTGGCACCCACATTGACCGGCTTGATATATTCCTGCGGAATGACTCCGCCTTTGATTTCATCAATAAATTCATAACCTTTGCCTTTTTCATCCTGCGGTTCCACTTTGAGCCAGCAATGTCCATATTGTCCGCGTCCGCCGGATTGCCTGATGTATTTGCCTTCGGCTTGCGCTGTGGTTTTGATTGTTTCGCGATAAGCTACTTGTGGCTGGCCAATGTTGGCTTCTACGTTAAATTCGCGTTTCATGCGGTCAATAATAATGTCCAAATGGAGTTCGCCCATGCCGGAAATGATTGTCTGTCCGCTTTCTTCATCAGTTCGCAGGCGCAGCGTTGGATCTTCTCCAGCCAGTTTGCGAAGAGCCGTGCCCATTTTTTCCTGATCGGCTTTGGTTTTCGGTTCCACGGCAATATCAATGACAGGTTCCGGAAAAACAATATTTTCAAGTTGGATTTGATTGTTTTCATCGCAAAGGGTGTCGCCGGTGGTCGTGCTTTTGAGTCCGACCAGCGCGCCGATTCCGCCGGCAGAGATTTCCTGAATTTCTTCTCTGTGATTGGCATGCATCTGCAAAATGCGTCCGATTCTTTCTTTTTCTCCGTTAGTGGCATTGATCACATAGGAACCGGCTTTGAGTGTTCCGGAATAAACTCGGAAGAAAGTCAGCTGTCCAACGAAAGGATCGGTGGCCACTTTGAAAGCCAGCGCCGCAAAAGGTTCGCTATTATCAGCTTTTCTTTCGATTTCGCTGCCGTCCTTGGGCTTTGTTCCTTTGACCGGAGGAATGTCAATCGGCGATGGCAGATATTCGGTTACGGCGTCCAAAACTAATTGCACACCTTTATTTCTAAGAGCTGTTCCGGTCAGTACCGGCACGATTTTCACCGCAATCACAGCTTTGCGCAGCGCAGTTTTCAATTCTTCGATAGAAATTTCTTCACCATTTAGATATTTTTCCGTGAGCGCGTCATCGGTTTCCGAAACTTTTTCCACCAGTTTCTCGCGCATCTCTTTGGCTTTGTCTAAAAGTTCGGCCGGAATTTCAGCTTCCACGACTTTCTCGCCCATTTGGCCTTCAAATGTGTAAGCTTTCATTTTAATCAGATCGACGACTCCGGAAAATTCATTGCGTTCGCCGATTGGAATCTGGATGGCTACCGCGTTTGGAGTCAGACGGTTCCAAATCGAACTTAAAACAAAATTGAAATCCGCGCCTTCTTTGTCGATTTTATTTACAAAGCACATGCGAGGCACGTGATATTTGTCAGCTTGCCGCCAGACTGTTTCCGATTGCGGTTCCACTCCTTCTTTACCGTCAAAAATAACCACAGCGCCATCCAGCACGCGCAGAGATCTTTCAACTTCCACCGTGAAATCCACATGTCCCGGAGTGTCGATGATGTTGATTTGGTGTTCTTTCCAAAAACAAGTTGTCGCGGCGCTGGTGATGGTGATTCCGCGTTCTTGTTCCTGTTCCATCCAGTCCATAGTCGCTTCGCCTTCGTGCACTTCCCCGATTTTATGGGTGATTCCGGTGTAAAACAAAATACGCTCGGTGGTGGTTGTTTTGCCGCCATCAATGTGAGCGATAATGCCGATATTACGTAGTTTTGAAATGTCAGTGGCCATAGTTAATCAATTTCTAATTTCTAATTTCTAATTTCTAAACAATTTCTAATTTCAAAATTTTAAAATTGAAACATTGAAAATTGATTGAAAATTGAAAATTGATAATTGAAAATTACTTTTACTTTTTGAATTATTAAAATAAGTACAAAAACTTTCCCATATAGCACAAGAAAGCTTTTATATATTTAAGATTACGCAAAATGGGCGAAGGCTTTGTTGGCTTCTGCCATGCGGTGCACATCTTCACGCTTCTTCATTGAGCTGCCGGTTTTGTTTGAAGCATCAACAAGTTCGTCTGCCAATTTTTCCGCCATTTTCTTGCCTTTGCGGCTGCGAACAGCGGCCAAAATCCAGCGGATCGCCAAGGTCTGGCGACGCTCGCCGCTAACCTGAATCGGAACTTGATAGTTTGCTCCCCCGACTCTTTTTGATTTGAGTTCCAAAAGCGGAGAAACATTTTTGATAGCTTGTTCGAAAACATTCAGTCCGCCTTTCTTGGTTCTTTCGTGAATAATGTCAAAACAATCATAGATAATTTTTTCCGCCACGCTGCGCTTGCCATTTTTCATGACATTGCCAATCAGCCGACCAACCAGCATATTTCCATATCTTGAGTCAGCTTTCCATTGTTTCTTGTATACTCTTTTGCGTCTAGCCATGTGTTTCAATGATCAAGGATCAATGACCAATGATCAGTAAAATACTTTTCATTGCTCAATGCCTTTTGATTTATATATTGTTCGTTGTTCTCTGTTCGCTGTTTATTGACTACTCTGCTTTTGCTTTCGGTCTCTTGGTGCCGTACATGCTGCGGCTTCTTTTCCGGTTTTCTGTTCCGGCCGCATCCAAAACTCCGCGCACCACGTGATAGCGCACGCCGGAAAGGTCTTTCACGCGTCCGCCGCGGATCATAACGATTGAGTGTTCCTGCAAATTGTGGCCGATGCCCGGGATATAGGCGGTAACTTCCATTCCGTTGGTCAGACGCACACGGGCAATTTTTCTAAGAGCCGAGTTCGGTTTTTTCGGAGTTGTGGTTCCGACTTTGGTGCAAACTCCACGCTTAAAAGGATTCGTCGTATTCTTTGGACGATTCTTGAGCGTATTGAAAGTCATCATTATAGCCGGTGACTTTGTTTTTTTCTTGGTAGATTTCCTATTTTTCTTTACTAACTGATTTATTGTTGGCATGATTTTCCTTTACTAATTACTGATATTATTACGAATATACTAATACAACACAAAAGCAATCTTATACGAAAACAGAACGGAATCAAATTTGTATATTAGTATTTGATTCGTAATTCGTAAAGATTACAAAAAATGGCTATTTGAATAGCAAAATCATAATAAACGATATTTGGAAATGTGTCAAACATTGGTACCTATAAAAAATGACCGTCTGCTATGCAAACGGCCATTCATCTTAACCCTTAATGTTTTCAGCCTTTCCTCGCTAAATTGGCAATTTTTATTACTCCTGCGAGAAGTGTAAGTTGCTGAAACTTAGAATCAACATTATGAGAAAAGAAATTTGTTCCTTTGTCACCGTCATCCAGACGGTGATCAACCCCTACTCAAGCACATTGTCCAGGACAACTCAGGGAAACCAAACGTGAATCTCCCTGGCTCACACTGATTCTAAACGAATGTTTGTTGTATGACTTCATTTTCTTTTCGCCCATTAAATGCATCCACATTTTCTCCATTGCTCCTATAATTTCATTGTGAATTCTTTCGTCTTCATTCCATATGTTTTTGCAGAATTCAAGAACGGGACGAGCAAAAGAAAAATTAAACCCACCGCCATGAAAATGACTATCTGAAGTCACCATAAGACCATCAATTGTCATAAGTTGCAACTTATCACTTTCGATTCCTCTGTTATTCGGGTCATGATCAAATAATTGCATAAGACTTATGAATTGATAGATGTTTCCCGCAATTTCGTTGAGCTTACTATGCGATGTTTTTCTTGGGAGCAAGCATTCCCATGTCGTCCATCCTTTTTCAATTGATTTGGAATTATTCATTTTGAATACACCGCCAAATCCCCAGCTGCCTTCTTTAGGAAAAACAAACTGTGAAAATTTTTCCTTGGACTCAAAATATTCAACAATACGATTTGTTTGCTCTAGCATTTTCATGAAATACCCGCTGGCTTCAGGGCAGAGGGAAAGCAAAATAGACATTGCCGTTTCATCAAATATTATTTCATAGAAAAGCGGCACTTCTTCGCGTATTATTCTGCTATACATATAAATTCCTCCTCTTTTTGACTTTATATTTTAAGTTACATACTTTTTTAAAAGCAGTCGTTGATACTACCAAGTATAGGTGATTTTGGCAAGAAATAAAAAATTATTACTTTTTTAAAAGCGTATTTTAGGCCTTTTCCAGCATTAAAATTCTTTTTTTAAAGCCTCCTCTTTCTTCTGCTTTTTCCTGCTGAACCTTTTTGACTGTTTCCCAATCAAGTCCGTTTAATTCCAACAACGTATCTAGAAGTTCTTTAACATCAGAAATTTCCTCAGCTATATGTTCTTTACCTTTTGCATTAGCCAGTTCATGTGCTTCTTCTTCTATTTTTTTCAATAAAAATTCCAAATATTCTTCATCTTTCTCCAAAATCCTGCTTTTCGTCTTTCTGCCCGTGCGTTTTTCCACGATTTCAATTATATTGTCACGAACAAGTTTCGGATAATCATTTTCCCTTTCTAAATTAGTTTCAAAATGTTCAAATTTCATAAATAATTTGTAGTTTTATAAATTAGAGCGCTAAACTAAAGAAAATGTTGAGCATGAAGTTCAGGAAAATTCCGAGCGGGGTGGAAAAAATGAAGATAAATAAAAGCAGAAGAATAAAGCCGTATTGTTCCAGCATAATCATAGTTTCAGTCCGGATTGGCAGAAAAGTAAAAAGCAATTTTGAGCCGTCGAGCGGCGGAAACGGAATAAGATTGAAAAATGCCAGCAGCACATTCCAAAAAATTACAATCATGAGAATAGCAAAAAATATCGATCCCAATGAACCAGAAATGGCCGCCGAAAGCTGTCCCCATGAAGTTCCGGCAATTCCGGAAATAATCGCCATTTTGACAGCGCTGGAAATCGGAATCAATTTAGCTATGATTGCCGCCACAACAGCGATTGCAATATTCGAGCCCGGTCCGCCAAAAGCCACCAGAGCCGGACCCCATTTTTGATTCTTGAGATTGTACGGATTATATGGCACCGGTTTAGCCCAACCAAAAGCAAACCCAGTCGAAATAAACATGGCAAAGGGAACAATGATTGAGCCCCAAATGTCGATATGCTTGATCGGATTGAAGTTTAGCCGGCCGGCATATTTGGCAGTTGAATCGCCCAGCCACAGCGCCACGAAACCATGCGCCACTTCATGAATGATAATGGTGTAAATAAGAATTGCGATATAAAAACCGATGAGAATGATTGAGTTTA
>CAZFCX010000042.1:6900-8106 GCA_964517825.1 uncultured Bdellovibrionales bacterium | reverse complement strand
TAGAAATTTGAAATTATTTAAAAATTATAAAATTATAAAAATTAATTTTTTATTTTAATTTATGGAAATTAAAACAATCAATGTCTCAACCGCGACAATGCTCAAAGTTATTGCCATAGTCCTGGGCCTGTGGTTTTTGTATTTGGTGCGCGATGTGCTGGCCCTGTTGTTTTTGTCGGTTATTTTGACAGCCACTTTCGATTCGCCGGTCGATTTCATGGCCAGACACAAAATTCCGCGTCCTCTGGGCGTGCTGATTATTTATGCGGTCATGCTGCTGATTGTCGGACTGCTTTTTTCTTTTTTGGTTCCGCCGCTTATCGGACAGTTTCAGGAATTCGCCAATGAATTGCCGGGTTATGTAAGTTCGTTTGAAAATTTTTTGAATAATATAACCCGCTACGCGCAGTCGCATAATATCGAGTTCAATACCAGTGATTTCCTTTTGCAGAATACAGGCGGTTTTTTCCAGTCTTCCAACCAGATATTTTCCACCACAGTCGGAGTTTTTTCATTTTTCATTTCGGTTGTTGTCGTTCTGGCGCTGACTTTCTACATGCTGGTCAAAGAAGATGGCATGAACAAATTCCTGCTTTTTATAACTCCCAAGGCGCAGCAAAGCCGGATTATTTCTATCGCAGACAGCATCAAGAAAAAAGTTGGCAACTGGCTGGCCGGGCAGCTTCTGCTTATGGTCATAATTTTCTTTTTGGATTTTATCGCCCTTTCCATTTTTAAAGTCAAATATGCTTTAGCACTGGCTATCCTGGCGGGACTTTTGGAAATTGTTCCGTATTTGGGTCCGATAATTTCCATCGGGCTCGCTTCCGTGGTTGGTTTTCTGATTTCTCCGGTTACGGGCTTAATGGTTTTGGGAATTCTGACGATTATTCAGCAGATTGAAAGCAACATCATTGTTCCGCAACTTATGAAAAAGGTGGTGGCGCTCAATCCGATTCTGGTAATTCTGGCCTTAATGATCGGCATCAAGCTGGGCGGAGTGATGGGAGCAATTCTCTCTGTGCCGATTGCTACCTCGGTTAATGTGGTTTTTAATCATTTTTTTGACCAGAAAGAAACGACAGAAGAAAATATTGTGAAAGTTTAATTAAAAAATTTAAAACCAAAGCAACATGATTATTGTACCAGTAAAAGAAGGCGAGAACATCGAGAAGGCTCTCAAGAAGTTCAAGAGCAAATTCGAAA
>CAZFCX010000042.1:3084-6890 GCA_964517825.1 uncultured Bdellovibrionales bacterium | reverse complement strand
TTTAATTAAAAAATTTAAAATTAAAATTTCAATTAAAACTTAAAATTTATAATTTAAAATTCGTTTTTTATTATCAAAAAATTTGTGGAATCTGGATCCCCGCTTTCGCGGGGATGACAAATATTATATATAAAAAATTACAATGTCCAGCAAACTCAATAAACACATTTTGGCGACAATCATATATTACGACGGTTTTGACTATCCGCTCACGGCTTTTGAAATTTGGAAATATTTGATCCGAACCGATTATTTTTTGGATAACAAACAAGAATTTCAAATTAATCTGGCTGAAATTATAAAGCAATTGGACGATGAAAAATTGACTGAGTTTATAGAAAAACATAATGGTTTCTATTTTTTGAAAGGACGGAAATTTTTAGTGGATAGGCGCATCAAAAACAATAAAATTTCTATGGGCAAGATGAAAAATTTGCGAAAAGCCGTGTGGCTGCTGCGCTGTGTGCCTTTTGTGCGGATGGTCGGCATAACCGGCGCTCTGGCCATGAAAAACACCAAGGCCGGGAGCGATCTGGATGTTCTGATTGTTTTTAAAAAAGGAAAGATTTGGACCGGACGGACACTGGCGACACTACTGCTGCACATTTTTAGAAAAAGAAGGCACGGAAATAAAATTTCCGACCGGGTGTGTCTTAATTTTTTTATAACCGATGAATCTTTGGAAATAAGCACGAAAGATCTGTATTCCGCCAGCGAATATTTGTTTCTTTTCCCGATATATGGATTAGAAACTTATAAGCGTTTTCAGATAAGAAATTCTTGGATCAAATCAATAAAGCCCGCCTATGGAATCTCTGAAATTCCACCGCTGAAAATAATTTCTGATTCAGTATTTTCCAAAGCCATCAGAAATTTGGGTGAAATTGTTTTGTCTTTTGACTGGATTGAAAAAATGCTTAAGAAAATAGAAAAACAAAGAATCATGAAAAATCCCAAAACTCATCAGGAGGGAAGCATGGTCTATGCCGATGATGACGCTCTGATTTTTCTGCCCGATCCGCATGGCCCGAAGATTTTTGAAGAGTTTAAAGAAAAAATAGGTGAACTTAGTGTTTAAGATAAAAAAGCTTTAAATAAGGCAAAATTAACTGGTTCAGCTTGACTTTAGGAGGTGGTTTTGGTAAGTTTAAATAAGTTTTACATAATCAAAAAACACATGAAATTGATTACTATTGCTCAAATTGTTGTTTCCATCCTGCTGACGGTGTCTATTCTATTGCAAAACCGCGGCAGCGGACTTTCCAGCGCTTTTGGGGGAGACTTTGGTGGCTACTATACCAAACGTGGCATGGAAAAGTTTCTTTTTTATGCCTCAGCTGTTTTGGGAGTGGTTTTTATAGTTTTAGCGATAGTTATGATCTGGATTTCTAACCGTTAAATATAACAGATTAAACACGGAATAAAACAGAACAACACGGATACACGGAATTTTTCTGTGTCATTCTGTTAATTTCTGTGTTATTCTGCAAAGTTCATATTAGTATCTATTCTGAAAAAATAAAATATCTCTTGCCAAAAAACTGGAAAGCAGTCGCTCAGACTTTGAATTTCAGGGAAAAGATTGCCGTAACTTTGTTGGTTGCCATTATTGGAACAGCTTTTGTTTTTTGGCTGAATGTTTTGTACAAGCATTTCACTTTGGAGGTTCCAAAAGCCGGGGGAGAATATGTTGAAGGAATTGTCGGACAACCTTTATATATCAATCCGTTGATTTCGCAAACTAGCGAAGCGGATGCTGATTTGACGCAGCTCATCTACAGCGGTCTTTTTAAATATAATAAAGAGGGAAATATTGTTCCGGATCTGGCCCAGGAATATTCTCTTTCGGAAGACAAAAAAGAATATAAAATTACTTTGAAAAAAGATATCCTTTGGCATGACGGAGAAAAGCTGGATGCGCAAGATGTTTTTTTCACGTATACGATAATATTGGATCAATCTTACAACAGTTTATTGCGTCAAAGCTTTCAAGGAGTTGAAGTGCGCTTAGTCGATGATTCTACCATAACTTTTTTGCTTAAAAATCCCTATGCCGGATTCATAAATAATCTGACAGTCGGAATTTTGCCCAAGCATATCTGGGAAAATATATCTCCGGAAAAATTTTCTTTGGCTGAATATAACCTTCATCCGATCGGATCCGGACCGTATGCTTTTTCTGATTTTCAAAAAGATGCCAGCGGAAATATTCTTACGGTAAAACTTGCAGCCAATAAAAACTATTATGACGGGACTCCTTATATTTCCCGGATGACTTTCAATTTTTATCCGGACGATAGCGCGCTTGTTGATGCTTATAACAAGAAAGAAATTATGGGAATGAGCAGCCTCCCTCCGCAAAATCTCAGGGATATTAAAAATGTAAAAAGCACTGAAATTCATGAATTTGTTATTCCGCGGTATTTCTCGGTTTTTTTCAATCAGACAAAAAATGCGGCTTTGGCGGATGACAACGTGCGCAAAGCCCTGAACAAAAGCGTAAATCGTCAAGAAATTATTGATAATATTTTGGCAGGCAAAGGTATAGCTCTCAATTCACCATTCTTTCCGCAAATGAAAGGCCATGTCCAGCAATCATTGGATATGAACGTTGAAGAAGCCAAGAAAATTTTGGATGAAGCCGGCTGGAAAATTGATGAAAAAGACAATGTGCGCAAAAAAAATAATGCCGCATTGGAATTTGAAATGATAACAGCCGATTGGCCGGAAATTGTCCAAACAGCGGAAATGCTCAAAAAACAATGGGAAGTTTTGGGTGCTAGAGTTAATATAAAAACCTTGTCGGCAGTTTCCGATTTGCAGCAGAATTATATCCGCACCCGCGAATATGACAGTCTTCTGTTTGGACAAGCTACCAATTTCAGTCCTGATTTTTATTCATTTTGGCATTCCAGCCAAAAACGCGATCAGGGCCTCAATTTGTCCCTTTTTGACAATGGCGATGCTGATAAACTATTGGAAAATTCGCGACAGGAAATGGATGAAGGAAAAAGAATTGAAAGTTATCAGAAATTTCAGGAAATATTGGCCAAAGAAGTGCCGGCAGTTTTTCTTTACGGAAGATATTACTTATATCCGGTGAATAAAAAAGTTAGGGATATAGGCGCGCAAAACATCAATAGTCCGGAGCAAAGATTCGCGGATGTTAATAAATGGTACGTAAAAACCAAAAGAATCTTTAAATAGTAGAATGTATAATGTAGCAAGTATAATGTATAAATAGTAAAATTTAATTACGCATCTGGTTTAACAATTTTAAATTTTAAATACTAAATTTTAAATCAAATCTAAATTAATAAATTTAAAATTTTAATTTCAATTAAAACTTAAAATTTATAATTTAAAATTCAAGTATGCAAATTGACTTCACAGCCGTTCCCAAGCATTACGCGGCGCGGACTCACGAAAAAATGCAGGATGTTCTGATGGATCCTAATGGAATTGGACCGGCCGTTCACTACTATATGATTCGCGGGGGAGTTGATCAGAAAAATATTACTGTCTGGGAACCGGGCACGATTTCCGGAGAATACATCAAAACGTACGGGCATTACCATGTCGGGGATTTGAGTGAAACTTACTGGGTTATTTTTGGAGAAGGCGTGGCTCTTTTGCAAAAACTGAAAAAAGATGCTGAGGGCAACATGATTGCCGATGAAGTTGAAGAATTCAAAGCGATTCCGGTCAAAGCTGGGGATGAAATTTTTATGTCTCCTGGCGAAGGCCATCTAGTGGTCAATACCGGCAAAACATATTTTGCTACGGCTGATGACAGTCCGGTTGAT
>CAZFCX010000042.1:0-3074 GCA_964517825.1 uncultured Bdellovibrionales bacterium | reverse complement strand
TCGCGATCCTGCCAGTTTTCCCGGACACGCTGATTATTAGTTGGTCAAAAAAATGCGAGGCTTTGCGTATTATGTTGTTGAACACGAAGGCCAGCCGGCGCTCAAAAAAAACCCGCTCTATAAATCAATCGAAAAAGAAGATCTAGGCGGATTGCAAGTTATTAGTTAGCCCATAAAATACTCTATTGCATAAAATCAACAATATTAGTTTATTGTTGATTTTTTAATGGACTGCCAAGCTGGTCGGAGCGGCTGGGGCAACATTATCAATAGCGACCATGTAGACTTGTGCTAATCCAGTCGGATTTGAATCAGTTATTTGGTTGGACCTGTAAACTACCCATTTTGAATCTGGCGTGAATTGAACATTAGGCTCAATGGTATTGTAGTTATTGCCACTCATATCGGCCAGCGGTTCGATTTGGACCGTATTGTTCGGCATAAGACGATACAATACGATATGTTTGGTTCCTAGCGTTTGGCCATGGTTTACTGTGTTATAGCTGCCATCTCCCGCAATCAGAGATCCATCACTATTGATATTGTAATGCAAGCTCCAATCTTCGCTCGCGATGGGATAAAGAGTATTAACATGGGTGTTGATGTTTGTTTTGGCGATGTAGAAGTGGCGCGGCCCAGGATAAACCGATGGATCGATTAATGGCTCAAAATCATACCACGCTGAATTTCCGGATGGATCCCAAAACTCGTGAGCCACAAAATCATGATCGCTTTTGGTGTGCAGACAGATTGGGGTACGTTGACCTGGTGTTATGTCGATGATCCAGGGTGAATCGGTAATTACGCCTCCGCCGCCTTGATGATCGAACATTAATATATTAGAATCGGTCGGCGAAAACTGGGCGTGATCGAGCCAGTACAGATCTGTTTCATAAATATTCTGAATTTCCCCGGTGTCAAGATTCATCGTAAACAGCGTGTTGCGCGGTCGGTCTGTATTCTCCGGATTAAAAAGATTAAAATATTCACTAATCCAAGAAGAAGAATAATCTTCCTGAGTTTTAGCCAGCCCTTCATTTATAACGCCAGCCAGCAGTGTCTCGTCTTCATTAACTGTAATGCCTCGTCCTTCAACTGGAAGTTCACCAATCGTTCTTTGGGCGGATGTGTCTATGTTTATCGCTACGACTGTACGATTATCGCTAAGAACCGAAATAATCTCGTTTCGCGTTGGCGCCACCACGTCCATGCTGGTTGATGCTGTACTTGCTATTATCTGCCGCGTTGCAAAAGTTGTCAGATCAACCGAATACAGATATCTTACTCCGTCATGAGCATTGGCAAAAATCATTTTATCGCCATCGCTAGTAAAAGGATTTTGATGATAATAAAATTTGCTTGAACCGCCTGAAACACGTGACAGACGCACGATTCGATGTCCGGTGACGGGATCGATCCAATCATCACCTGTAGCGGCAGAAGCATGGTTGTCCGCAGCCAAGATAAAAGAAAGCGACAACGCAAAAATAAAACATCCTTTTTTAATAGTTTCTTTGCTTTTCATAGCGTCATTATAACATAAGCGTTATCACTATGTAAGAATATGGCTCGTTTGACGCTGGTATCATTTTCTAATAGACTTGATATATATTAATCCGTAAATATCTATTATGTATAGCATCATCCTTTGCGGTGGATCAGGCACGCGGCTTTGGCCGCTGTCGAGAAAAAATTTTCCCAAGCAGTTTCTGAAACTTTATAGCGACAAGTCACTTCTGCAAGAGACGTTTTTGAGAATGAAAGAAGTCGTGCCGGAAACCAATATATATTTCGTGACCAACGGGGATAATTACTACAATGTTCTGAATCAAATCAGGGAAATATATGCGGATTTTTCCGAGCGGCAGATTATCAAAGAACCGCAAAGCCGTAACACCATGCCGGCCATCACGTTGGCGGTTGCTTATTTGAGGGATGAAATCAAGATAAATGATCTGGCGCCGATTATTATGAATCCGGCCGATCACTACATTGGCAACCAGAGCGCCTATGTGAAAATTGCCAAAGCGGCGCTTTCAAGTATAGGTGACAATCTGGGAACAATCGGAATCAAGCCGACCATGGCGCACACTGGACTGGGATATATCAAAAAAGGTGAACAGATGGAAAATTACTATAAAGTTGAAGGGTTTAAGGAAAAGCCGGATGAAAAAACAGCGCAGGAATTTTTTGAATCGGGAGAATATTTGTGGAATGCTGGCATGTATCTTTTCAATGTGAAAACTTTTTCCGAAGAAACTCAAAAACATGCGCCGGAAACTTATGCGCTGTTGGAAAAAGGCTACGAAGAATTTCTGAAAAATTTTGAGAGCTTGCCGGCAGTGGCGATCGATGTGGCAATTTCGGAAAAATCCGACCGGATGGTAACTTTTGAAGGCGATTTTGATTGGAGCGACATTGGCAGCTTCGATGTTTTGGCGGAAATTTTGAACCGGAAAAAAGATGAAAATCCGAAACACGTTTCCATAGACTCAAAAAATGTTTTTGTCCATAGCGCCAATGACGGCCTGATTGTAACTTCCGGCCTTGAGAATGTGATTGTGATTGAAAACAACGACAGCATTTTGGTGCAGAAAATGGGCGAAAGCAATGACGGCGTGAAAAAAGTGGTTGAATATCTCAAGGAAAAAAATTATCCGGAACTTTCCGACAATGTGATCGGCTATCGTCCATGGGGAAAATATGAGGTTTTGGTTGATGAAGACAATCATAAAGTCAAAAAAATTACAGTTTATCCCGGAGCGAAACTGAGCTTGCAATCGCACAACAAACGGGCGGAACACTGGGTGGTCGTCAAAGGCACGGCTGAAATTGTTCATGGCGAAGATTTGCTGACACTTGAAGAAAACGAAAGTACTTTCATACCAGTGGGCACCAAACATCGCTTGGGCAATCCGGGAAAAACCGATTTAGAAATAATCGAAGTCCAAACCGGAAACTATTTGGAAGAAGATGACATTGTCAGATACGAAGATGTTTATCAAAGAAGTTAGCTTCTATGTTTTAAACACATACATTTGTCGGTTTTTGGATTGTTAATAATTCTAGCATTT
>CAZFCX010000041.1:0-8537 GCA_964517825.1 uncultured Bdellovibrionales bacterium | reverse complement strand
TTCCGTATTCCTGCTCCAATTTTCCGAGAACAAAAAACACAAAATGCGGAGCTTCAATCGGCTGCTTGAGCGGTTTGACTTTGGCAAAAGTTTTTTCGTTCAAGGCCATCTGCACTTCGGTCTCGGAAGCTAGTTTCAATTCTGCAATTTGTTTCAGAATAGCTTTCTGCCTCTGGATCAGCGCTTTGGAATTTCCTCCATACGGCGAATAGTAGGAAGGCGCTTTCGGCAAAGCTGCCAGAAAAGCCGCCTCATCCAATGTCAGATCGACGGCTTTTTTTCCAAAATAGGTTTCACTGGCAGTTTCTACGCCATAGGCGTTGGCGCCATAAGGAACTTCGTTGAGATATTGATCCAAGATTTCATCTTTCGTGTAGTGCCGTTCAATTTTCAGCGCAAAAACGGCTTCCAGAATCTTGCGCTGCATGGTTCTTTCTCTGGTCAGAAAAGCGTTGCGCGCCAATTGCTGAGTTATGGTCGAACCGCCTTGCATAATTTTGTTGTTTTCCAAATTAACCTTGAGCGCCCGAATAATTGCGAGCGGATCTATGCCGATATGCTGATAAAAATTTCCGTCCTCGGCGGCAATAGTCGCAACTCTAACGGAATCAGCAATTTTATTGTGAGAAACAATTTTGCGATTTTCCTCTCCGTGCAGTTCATAAAGAATGTGCTCCCCGCTGCTATCATAAACCGTGGAAGTTTCCGCTATTTTGCGATTGGCAATCTGGCTGACCGCCGGCGTGGCACTATAGTATAGCCAAAATCCGGCACATAGCGTCAAGAAAAAGACGAACAATCCCGCGTCGAAAAAACCCAGCAAAATTTGTTTGCCATAGAAAAAAATATTTTTAGTTTTTGTTCGGTTTCTTTTTTTCATAAGATTTATGTATAAAATAATACAGCAGATTGTCCGATTTATTCGCCATTTTAGGGGCTTTATCTTGATAAAAAAATCTTTCCTTAGATAGGAAAGATTTTTGCATTTCAAACTGTTTCCTAAAGAAGGATTATTTTATCGCTACCAGCTCCACTTCAAAAATCAAAGTTGAATTAGCCGGGATTGAGCCGACAGCTCTGGCACCATAGCCCATTTCAGCCGGAATAGTCAGCGTTCTTTTTTCTCCAACTTTAGCGCCTAAAAATCCCTGCTCCCAGCCCTGAATGACCATGCCCTGTCCAACCGTAAATTCAAAAGGCACTCCCCGATCCACGCTGGAATCGAATTTTGTGCCGTCGGTCAACTTGCCGGTATAGTGCACACTGATTGTGTCTCCGGCTTTAACCTGTCTTTCGCCCGTTCCTTCTTGTGTTGTTTTAATTTCCAATTCCATAGTTTTATTATTATCATTATTATTTATTTTTTGCGCTTGACCGGACTGGTTTGGATTTTTCTCTGAACTTTTATCAGCCACTGTTTCACTTTTTTCCGGCTGGATGCCAATTTGATTTTTGTCTACAGGAGCGCTGATGTCTTTTTGCAAGAGAACAAAAACTAGGATCACAGCGGCTATTATTGCTACCAAAATAAGAATTCTTCTTTGCATTTGATTTTTTTTAAAAGTTACAAAAAATTATTTGGCCTGTGCCGGCTGGCTCGCATCTCCTTCCATTTTTATTGAATGCGCCAAAATTTTTCCTTCAGCATCTCTAAAGCCTCTCACGACAACTTTGTTGCCAACGGCAAAATTATCCAGCGTTTCGTTTTTCTTGCCAACATTGGTTTCCGGAGAAACTAGAACCTCTGTCACAGAACCGTCTGCATTTTTAACCGTTATCTGATATTTACCTATCACCGATATTTCTCCATTCAAAACTTCAGTTGTTTTGTTTACCGGAACAAAACACACATCATTGTCATTTTTCAGTATTCCGAATCTTCCCAATTTGTTTTTTTCATACACGGCTCCGGCATAAAAAAAAGCCCCCGCAATTATCAACATCAAAATCGTGGCAATCAAATATTTTTTATTATAACCGCAAACCAAACAATCCCCTTTTTCTTCTGGCATAATTTTCATAATAATAATTATTAAACTCCTTAATGATTATACCCTGCTAATTTGCAAAGAGTCAATTTTGAAAAATAAAAAAGACTACGTCTATATAGACAGACGTAGTCTCTAAACAACACTTTATGCTCCCTATTTAGGGTCCAATGACAACTGAGCTAACCCAGATGCCATTTTCAAATTTTGCTTCCAGATTTTCCACCACTTCGCCTTTGTAAGTATTAAGGATAGGATGAATTCCCGGAAGAACTTTGGAGCTGCCATCATCGAATTTCACCAGGGTGGTACCGAATTGATCACCGGCAACACGATCAGGAAATTCCACCGTTGCTAAGATCTTTTTCCCTTTGAACTGATTGCTTTCCGCGTATGCTTCTAATGCTATTGCAGCAAGCACAAGAGAAGCTAGGACAATAACCACTGACAAAATAAGAATGCGTTTTCTTTTTTTCATTTTAACTCTCCTCTCTCTTTCGAATTTTGTTTTGACATTAACCAAAAATACTACTCCTAAATTGACCCTTTGTCAACCCCGCACTAACTTTAGGCAAGTGCGTAGCACTAATTGCCTTCAGCAAGCCTAAAGTTAGTGCGGGGTCAATCCCCACCCAAAAACAGCCCCGCCAAGGCGGGGCTGTTTAAAAACATGAGCGTTTTAATTAACTTAATTCCGACTGGGTTTATGCAAAAATGATTTGTTTAAAAATAAAAAAGTATTCTTAATTACTTGTTCCCAAAATGGTTTACTGCATAAGTAAGCACGGATCCGATTATGTCATGATTTCCTTGTTGTACAAATTTTATTAGTCTTGGTTTTGATCGATTATTTTCAGAAAAATGCAAGCCATTTGTAAAAAGTTGTACGTCTAAAAGCTTATCTAGTTTAACAGCAAAAGATTTATTATCACCTCGAAAAATTATTCGCTGATTAGTAATAATCAAATCGCCATTGCTCACGGCAACAACTCCAGTTTCACTAACTGAATGACCACGAAATCCGCCAACCCTATAGCTAACACCCTTCATGATTCGAAAACTAACGCCCCTCGATCCGCCCTCAAAATTTCGACGTAAAACTTTTTCTTCAGCTAATATAGCAGACTCTATCCAGTATGCCTTCTCACCTTTTTGCATTATCAAATTAGTTGTTTGAACAATAGGCATATTTCCCTGTTGAATTTCGTTTAAAAGACGCAGACGAGCAAGTTCCTTCTTGGTTGACTGAATTTCATCGTCAGCTAGTCCTAAATATTTTTGGATAGTTGAAAGTTCATGTTCTTCATCTTTTGTAACCTGATCGTCAGATTTTGTAACAGCAAAAGCCTTAGCAAAAATATCTGCTCTCATCCTTTTTAAATCTTCGCCAGTTAATCCAAGCTCATTTTTCTTTTTTTCAATTTCACTAATTTCTTCTTTGGTGATTTTCCCATCATTAACAGCTTTAAGTAATGCTTGCTTAAATTCCTTTTTGTTAAAAGATTTTTGTCTAGCATTTTTATACTTATTTATAATTGTTTGAAAAATACTCATATTTTTTATATTTAATAAATTATTTTCGTTGTAATTTATCAATTTTTTTCTGACATCTAGCAATACGGCTATCCCAATTTTCATTCCAACCTTGAGTTTTTGCCTGTTTAGCATATTTTATAGCCTCATAAAATTTTCCTTGTTTTTCCAAAATTATACAAAGCTGAGAATATCCCTCATGAACTGGTAATTGACTGATAGGATAATCTTTTTTAAATGCTGCTGCTGCCTTTTCTGCTATTTCTATTTGTTTTATTGCAGAATCAATTGAAATTTGCAGCGATTTTATATCGTTGTCTCTATTCTTATAAAACAATTTCATTTTTGTCGGATAGAAAAAATGCAAATTAAGTATATCGTCTTCCATCTCAACAAATTCTTCCGCTTTTGAAATTATTTTATATGCAAGATCCCTATCTCTCGGATTGTCAAACCAGCCTGTTAAATTAGTTAAAAATGACAGAGGACTATTATTGCTCAGCATTTCAAACTTTCCCTTTACTAATATGTCTTTCGACGCACCCATTGGTTGAAAAACCTCAACCATATGAATCCTTTCTTCCTTTGTAAAAACATTTAACCACCAGTCTTTTAGATTGAAATATCCTATATATCCTTCTGGATTATTATTTAAATCAATTATTTTTCCAAAAATCATAGTCTATTTTCTTAATTCATTAAAACTAATCTCAGGTGCTTTGGAATTTTTTAAGCGTATTAAGTACTAGACTTTGATTTTTATGGCTTAATTTTACGCCTAATACTATAAAAAATCAAAAGTGCCCCCCCTTATTGAGCGCTTTCAAAATCGCAATCTTCCTTCTGGAGCGAGATACGAGAATCGAACTCGCATCTTCTGCTTGGGAAGCAGATATACTACCACTGTACTAATCTCGCCGAAGAAGCGACTGCCACTATATTTACCCTGTAGCAAGCTTGCTTTGTTTCAGGGCTATTCCCGCTTTTCTTACATTATAAAGAAAAAACTTCCAAAATGAAAGCTTTTTTGCTTGGCACCTTTATTAAGATCGTTTTTATACAAAAATGCTTTATTCAAGCCACTTCAAATTCTTCGACAAATGTAGCCCTGCGCCATATTAGCCAATTTAAGCCATTTATTTTTCCGTCCCAAAAGTTAATTTTGCCGTTTTTTGCCAAAAAATTGGCCGAAAAATTTCAGAAAATCACAAAACAAAAAAAGTCCGTCGACCTTTTCGGGTTAAAATCTTCGGGCGGACGCAAAAATGGATATGAAATAATGTTTTGCTTTATTTAAGCCTTTTCAAATTCTTCGACAAATGTAGCCTTACCCAGAATGCCTTATTCAAGCCATGCTGCTCAAATGAATTTATGGCTGGGTTTAATAAAAAATGCCTTTTTTGATAGACAGGCGGCAAAAGCTTTGACCAATGCCCAAAAGTGTGCTAATCTTGCAATGTTAAACTTATTTTAGAAAAATAGTCGAGCTTCGTAAAATATTCAATTTTACAAATCTAACAATCACAAAAAACTATGAATGGTTCAATAAAAAAGAAAACTGACAAAGGTTTCGGATTTATCACTTCTCCAGAGTTGGAAAAGGATTTATTCTTCCACAGCAATTCTTTGGTTGACGTCACTTTTGACGAACTCCAAGAAGGAGACGCTGTTTCCTTTGATTCAGAAAATTCTCCAAAAGGAATGAATGCGATCAATGTTAAGCGAGCTTAATACATTGCCCTTTAAAAACTCCCCCGCTTCGGCGGGGGAGTTTTTGTTATCTGGAAATTGAATTGGATAACACTAGAAATGGGTTTTGAAGAAATACATTACTTGGACGCTATACTATTAAATTTAATAGTCTTCGATATTTTTTTCAAAGCAACTCAACCCCTTCTCGTGATAATAGGGATTAGTATTTAACTCTTGTTCTTCTCCCCAAATACTGCTTTTTTTAAAGATTACGCACAATTCATAAGATTTTTCCCCTGTTTTTCGATAGGTCAATTCTTTCTTTTTTAAAAACACATTTAAGAATTCCTTCTCTTCGGGCGTAAAAGAAGTAAAATCTTCGGGTTCAATTGTCGTTCCTTCTATTATTATTGCTGTTTTCGGCGTAAAAAAAACAATTTCGTCTATTGAATCAGGCAGTTTGTTGTTTATAACATATTGCTGTTCAATAATATGACCCCCTTTTTCAATTAAAGAACTCAGCTTGTGATCAGAAGTCTCTCTGATGGATTTCCAATATATGCCACCTGCCATAAAAATTGGAAGAAAAATCAATCCAATTATTAAAAACGAGATTAAATTAACCGATTGTCTTCTTAATTGATTTTCAAAATAGTAGCTCCTTACTTGTTTGGTCAACAAGCAAGCCAATAAAATTATACCCGCACTAATTCCTGTCAGTTTAATCACAATATTATCAAGAAAAACTGAAACAAGAGAAAAAATGGCTAGGAGTAATATAATAGCCCACACTTCTTTTTGCTTCATGCTTACTATTGAGACTGCGACTAAGAACGGAAGACTAAAGAAAAGTGGTAACAATACTAATAAAAACTCATATGATTTTGCGCCTGGATCCATTAAAAAAACCGCTATTCCAAGCCCAAGGAAAGAAACTTCAAAAATAAGCCACCCTAGACCATATGCTAATAAAGCTAGTCTAATAACTATAAGCAGTTTGGGAGTGTCGGCAGATTTAGCTTCTGTTGGAGATATAAAATTTCTGTCATCTTTAAAAAAATCGGTTTCCATGCTTTTATTTTATCAATTTACATTTTATTATACCACAGTTGAAGGGAATTTTATCGCGTCATCCCGCTTCGGCAGGGGAGTTTTTGTTATCTGAAAATTGAATTGGATAACACTAGAACTGGGTTTTGAAGAAATGCTTTTTTAAAGCCTACCCTAAATGTTAACACCCAAGCTATTCAGATCACTGATCAATTTTTCATAAGAGTTAAATTTCAAGCCATGCATTCCAACTTTTGATGCAGCATCAGCATATTCTTTTTTATCATCAATAAATATGCATTCGTCTGGAGAAAGATTTAATTTTTCAAGCATATTGTGATATATTTTTTCTTCTGGTTTTCTTGCGCCAACTTTAAATGAAAGAATTACCGGATCAAATAAATAAAAGAATCCGTCTTTCTGATTGAATCTCGCATGAGGAGGTATTGTATTTGAAAGAAGAGCTACTATGTAGCCCGCATTTTTTAATTTTTCTGTCAGAGTGATTATGCGTGAATCGGTTATTTCTTTAACATATTTATCTGTCCATAATGACTCATAACCCTCCAGCAATTTTTTGTTTGATTTGTTGGAAAATTGTTCCCAAAATTCTTCATCCGATATTTCACCTCTTTGATATGGCTTAACTAGTTTATTGATAATATCAAGAGTATCCTTGTATGTTAATTGAAATTTGTTAGCGATATCCTGAATCAAAACTTCATCAAGATCATTTGCAATAACTCCCCCATAATCAAAAACAATTGCTTTAATGTTATCCATTTTTTTATTTATCAATTTACATTTTCATTATACCACGGCTGGGTGGATTCCGCATTGTTCGTTCATTTTTGTCGGGTTCGCTTTATTTTAATGGGTAGGGGAAATTTTATCGCGTCATCCCGTTTTGACTGGTAGAGGGAATCTCACGCGCTCGCTTTCGCTCGCTTTTCAAACCCATCGGTTTGAATAATTCCGCCACGGGAAAACCTAGGTTTTCCCGACCCCTTTCCTCGTTCGATTTCTCCTACCCAAAAAGAAAAAGACCCCAAAGGAGTCTTTTTATTTTTTTGAGCGGGTAGGGGGAATTTTATCGCGTCATAAATTTGCCGTCGCAAATTTATTCCTTGTCCTCGACAGCGGAAAATTCTCGCTCACTTGAATTTTCCGGCGTTCGCTGCAAAAAATTTCTTCTGAAATTTTTCTAGCTCACTGCTGTCGGGTTCGATTCCGCTTACCAAAATTAAAATTAAAAATCCCCAGGATAAACCCAGGGATTTTTAATTTTGAGCGGGTAGGGGGAATCGAACCCCCATTCTCAGTTTGGAAAACTGATGTAATAACCACTATACGATACCCGCCTGCGCCTCGCCGTAGCTCGGCTTCGGCGGGCAGGCCCGCTTATCTTTAGTTTATACTTTAAAAACTTTATGAACTTTATGAACTTTATAGGCTTTTCTTATTATACTCAAAAATACTTTATTGTCCAGTTTTGAATTGCTTTTGCGAGTCTAAAAACCGTCAAAGCCTAATCCCTGCTTAAACCCCGCAAGCTATTGACAAAAATTTAGTTTGGGTATATGTTATTCGGTCATAGAAAATATGATAAATCGGGCTGAAAATCCGGTTTTAATAATTTTTTATTTAACCATATGCGAAAAATCAAGTTTTTATTCCTGGCGTTATTTATTTTGCTGCCTTTTTCTTCCGCAGAGGCCTGCAACGTGCGCCAGCCAGCCAAGTCTTATATAGACAGAATCCATAAGATTATTGGCGGTGAAAAACCGGAGCTTGTGATTGAAAGCGGAAAGGATAAGGAAATAGCCGCTTTCTATGACGGAAAGGCTATCCATATTTACAAAGAAGATTATAAAGGCAAATGCAGCAAGGAAACCCCGTATCTGAAATCAGTTATCGCTCATGAATACGCCCATCATGCTGAAAAAAAATTTAAAAAGGTTGCAAAACTTAAGGGTGAAAAATTAGCCTATGTCGCAGAGCATGCCATTGGAGATTCTATTTTTGGAGATGATATCGAATATGATAATGATAAGGATCTTGATCATCCAAAAGCTTATACGGCTATAACAAAAATGATATTCAAAAAGCAAAGCAAGAAACATGACTTCGGCAAAAACAATACCTTATATTTTAAAAAACACAGAAACCACAAATAATCTTAAAAGAACCGCCTCAACACTTGAGGCGGTTTTTTTATGTGCAAAATTTTTCAATAAGATAGCGTGAATCGCCACAAATATTCTTTGCAATGCT
>CAZFCX010000040.1:0-8843 GCA_964517825.1 uncultured Bdellovibrionales bacterium | reverse complement strand
CTGTTTTTGTAGCTGTTTCATGTTTCAATTATAGCAGAAAACTAGGGAAAAGTAATTTGTTCTCCGACTTCAATATTCAACTTATCCACAAGCCCCGCGTTTATTTCTAGAACTTGGTCGGCTGGAGTTTCAGGACAAATTGATTTCGAAAAGTTTTCAGGCACATTTTTTTCAATATGAACTATTTTTTTATTTTCAATCCAAATAATATCCAAAGGGAAATTCATATCTTTCATCCAGAAAGAACGCCGGCCGGCTTTTGGAAATTCAAAAAGCATGGCGCAATTTTGGCACAATGTTTTTCGATTGCTCAGTCCTTTTTGCAGCCTTTCCGGAGAAGAAACTCTTTCCGTTTGAAAAATATTTTCTCCGATTTTTATTTTTTCTATCCGACTGCCATAAACAGAATAGGCACTGGCAGAAATATACAAAAAAGCTATTAAAAAAATAGCCAGGCCGGAAAAAAATATAATTATATTTTTTATTTTAAACATATATCAGGCTCGTGCTTTTTGGCTGACAACGTATAACATTATTAGCATAAAAAAACAAAGCAGCAGAAAAGCCGCCAATTTGCTTCCATCCCTGGTGTTTAATGAAATGATGGCAATAAGAGACGTAATGCTGCAATAAAAAAGGCAGATTTTCTTTTGCGACCAGCCAAGCCTTAGTAATTTGTGATGCAAGTGATTTTTGTCAGCCAAAAAAATTGATTTTTTAGCCTTAATTCTTTCTCCAATCACCCATAAGGCATCTAGAACCGGAATTGTTAAAACCACAAGCGTGGTCGCAATTTTAGCTCCGGAAAAAATTGCAAGAACTGCCAAAATGAATCCCATAAACATGGAACCGCTGGTTCCGGCCAAAATTCTGGCCGGATTATAATTAAAAAGAAAAAAAGCCAGCATGCCTCCCAGAAAAGCTGAGGCTATGATAGCAATCGGCGGCTGATTAACTTCCGGACGAAGGCTTAAAATTAAAATTGTTATTCCGGTAATAAAGGTTATGCCGGCGCTAATCCCATCAACGCCATCCACCCAATTCATGGCATTCATTAGGAGCACGACCCAGATAATCGCAATCAAAAAACCTAAAAAATATCCAAGAGAATCATCCAGAAGAAAAATTCCACCGAGAGGATTAGAAATGAAATGCAAACGCACTCCCAAAAAACATGCAAAAGAAATTATGATTATTTGAAAAAACAATTGGATTTTCCAGGACAATTGCCGAAAATCATCAATAACGCCGAAAACTAAAATTGCGCCAGAGGCAGTTAAAACAGCAGCAAGAGGCGCGTCAATAACAATTCTCTTGTCTAAAAAAATTGTCAGAATAAAAGCTGAAATTAAGGCCACGCCCCCCAAACGGGAAATGTTTTTTGCGTGGATATGCCGCTCCCCTGTCCGCTTGGAACTAAAATCTTTTTTTCCAGCCCAAAAAATCAAAGCTGTTCCAATGATTGCGGCGACAAAAAATGAAGTCAGAAACGGTGAAATATATATTTCCATTGTTCTTTACTAATTACTAATTTTTTACTAATACACTATCTTTACACTCGTATATTCCCGCCAAAGGCGGGCAGGCGTAATTGATTAGTAATTAGTAAAGGCTACTTCTTGATTTTTTCCGTTACCCAGAATTCGCCGAAATACTTTCCTAAAAGTAAGCGCGTCTGCGAATCGATAGCTGGAATTGCACCCAGTGTGGGAGCAATTATCGGCGCCAAAAACCACTGAAAAAACATATAGGCATATCTTTTTCTGGAATATTTGGCTGGACGCGGAGGCAATAAGAAAAAATTCAAAAACATCGAAATAACCAAACCGGTAGTGGCAAGTGTCATTAGTGATCTTGTAATTGCCGGCAGATTGTGAGCAATATTGCTTTGATTAAATTCTGATCCGCCCAAAATCAATGGCAGCCATCCAAGCAAAGCCAAAATAAAAGCTGATGTCGCCCACGAATGATGTCCTTCCAGCATTTCAAACCCCACTCCGATCTTTTTCGATAAACTTATTTTTTTGTCCGGCCATAGCGCCCGCATAATTACTGGAAAATTCTCGATTCCATAAGCCCAACGCCTTTTTTGCTTATATTGGTTCTTAATCGTCTTCCAATAATTTTCCGCCAACACCGCATCCAAAGAAATCGGCAGATAGATCGGCCTGACCTTATAATCACCGTGATAATACGAATAGCATTTCCAATAGATTATCGAATCTTCGCTAATCATATTTAAAGGCCAAAAATTGACTTTGACCAAAGTGTCAAAAGGTTCGCTGTGTGATGAGAAGGTCACCATTTGCGTACGAGTACTTTGAAACATGTGCCAGAAAGAAGAACCGGTTACAATTACCCGCACAAAAGCATTAGTGTCCCAAAGATTGTTATGATAAACCGGCAAAGGCTGATATGATCTCTGCAAGCGTTTAGGATCAATTATATAGGCATGAGTCAAAGCTGCAAAATACTGCGGATGGCAGACGCTGTCGCAATCAAAATTGGAGAAGATAACATTTTTATAATCTATATTTCTCTCATCCAAATAAGCTTTGAGTTTTCTGGCTGCATAGGCCGCATTGGAAGCTTTGCATTTCATTTCATTGTCTGCCACTTCATGTGTTGTCACCAAAAAATCACGAAAAACTCCTTTGAATTTATTCTGCAAATATTCCACTTTTTTCAAGCGATTTTCCTGATTTTCACGCTCTTCCGTTGCCAGCAATATAATTATCTGATGGTTTGGAAAATTGCTGTCAGCCACTGCCTGAATTGCCGGTTCGATTATTTCCGCACCTTCATTAGCAGTCGGCAAGAGCACTACATGAATAACTTTGCGCCAATCTAAAATTTCGTGGCCGGAGGCTGCAACTTTCTGGACTTCCTTTTGATATTTTTTAAGAAATCTGATTTCTTTTCTAACTTTTCTTCTTTCAAAAAAAGAAACTATTTTGATTTCCTTCAGGCTTTCTTTCATTTGTTCTATTTTTTTAGCCAGATTTTCTGCGTATTCTTTTGGATGTTCAATGTTCTGACAGCGCTCCCACCAGTCTATTGTTTTGCCCTTTTTCAGCCTCCGATAAGCTTTGATTGAATAGTAGGTGATAAAAATTGTCCGGCAGATCCAATAAATGTCGAACATGATAATAAAAACCGCCATCCAAACGGGCTTCAGAAAAGAAAGGACTACCACTCCAATCAGCGTTGACCATGACAAAACACCTGGAATTATTTCCAGGATTCTTTGAATACGATGTTCTTTCGGATCTGTTGTTTTTGGATCAGGAAAAGAAAACATAGGAATATTCTCTACTAATTACTAATTTTTTACTAATATACCAATCCTTGCACTCGTATATTCCCACCAAAGCCGGGCAGGCGTACTTGATTAGTAATTCGTAAAGATTTTCAGTAGTTTATCATTAAAAGACAGCTTACGGCAATCGTTATTCCGATTTGGGCAATAAAAGTTGCCAGCATCAGAAGATGGGCCACAATCCGCTCTTTTTGCTGATAGAAAAAATAGCCCAAAATTGTATTCGCGGCCAAAATTAAGAGGCCAATTAAAGGCAAATAATAGACTTGCCACCAATCGCCAATTACATCCACCCCGAAATATACATTATAATGGAGAATGATGGGAAAATCAACTGGCCGGATAAAATAAGCAATGAGTCCCCAATTGACTACATTAAGAATAAGCGCCCCAATAAAAACCCAGTGGACAATGCCACTTTGAAAAAATTCCTGGGAAAAAAAGTTTTTAATCTTTATTTTTAACCCTTGAGACTCTAAATTTTGTATTTGTTCCCCCATTTTTATTAAAATTTAGAATAATTCCTGTGGTTTTTCGAGCGCCATTGGTTCAATAGTTTTTTCTCCATCGGTTATTTTGGCCACATCTTTATCAATCTTGCCCAATTCTTTATACGCCGTGTTGTAGTGACTGACTGTCGTTCCAAGGCTGGTGCCTAGTTTTTTGTAATATTCTTCATACGCCAAAATATGCTTGCCCAATTTTTCCACGTTGGTCCGTATTTCTTTGGCACTTTCCTCAATTTGCAAAGCACGCAGGCCCTGGAGCACTGTTTGCAGATAGGCCAAAAAAGAAGTTGGTGAAACAATGATGACATGTTTTTCTTTGAAGGCGTAGTCGATCAAATCCCGGGAATTCACCATGCCCACCGTTCCGGAAAGCAAATCGTAATAGATGGATTCCGAAGGAATAAACATAAAAGCAAAATCCATTGTGTTTTCTGACGGCTTCACATATTTGGCTGTTTCATCAATTCTAAATTTAAGATCATTTTTAAATTGTTTGGTATATTTTTCCCGCGCCTCGGCTTCGGTTGCATTCAGAACTCTTTCGTAATTTTCCAAAGAAAATTTGGAATCAATAGGAATAATCTTGTCTTTGACAAAAACTACCGCGTCCACAATCACCCCGTCTTTGAATGGATATTGCATCTGGTAGGAATTCGGCGGCAGAACATTTTTGAGTGTTTCCTCCAAAAAATATTCACCCAAAATCCCTCTTTGTTTGGGATTTTTCAAAATATCCTGCAAATTTTGCAGCTGCGCGGAAAAATTGACCACCTGCTTGTTGGTTTCTTCGAGTTTTGTGAGCCCTGCCACAACATCAGCAATCTGTTTGGCTGATTGTCCGGTAATATTCTGCACTGTTTGCATTGTATGGCTGATTTGCTGCTGAGTAGCTTTGTGGGTTTCCGAAAGTTTTTCATCCATTTTATCCCTAAGCCTGCGATTTTCATCCAAAAGCATGGAGAGTTTTTCCTGGATAATTGCCGCTTCTCGTTCGCTTCCCTTGCCTTCCATTTTTCTTTTCAAATCAAAAACAAGCCATAAAAGAATGGCAAGAAGAATGATAAATAAAAATGAAATTAGATATATAGACATGAAAAAATAAATTTATATAAAATATAATTAACCCAATTCCTAATTTTTAATTCCTAATCAAATCCCAATTACCAAACTAATCAATGTCAAAAAATCATTGGACATTTTAAAATTGGATATTGATTAGAAATTAGAGCAATTAGAAATTAGAAATTTTTTAGTATTTTTTTCTCCCCAAGATAAATCGCTTGAAACCTGGGATTTTGTCAATAAGTTCCAGATGAGTGCCTTCCACAAAATCCAAAATAAATCTGTCTAGCATATCCAGCCGGTATTTGAATTCGTCGCTATTCATCAGCACAAAACTGACTTCTTTCCCAACCTCGGCTTCCAGCCCGTTCATGACTCGCCTAAGCTTGCTGCGACTGACATTGTTGGCCACCAAAATCATATCTACTTTATTTTTAGGATAATTCAGAAAAATACCGCTCAGAAGAACTAACTTGACGTCTCCGATGCTTTTTATTTTTGATAAGCTTTTGCATTGCGGCGAAGAGGCCGATTTCGCAAAAAGATTTTTTAGTTCAAAATAAAAATAAAAAGTTTGATCAAGCGCATAATATTTCACTCTTTTTTTGATATGCTGAGTTATGAATTTTATCTTTCTTAATTCATTTATCTCTTTTTTGACGGTGCTGGAAGAAAGCATATTTTTTTGTGCAATTTCCGCAATTCGATATTCCTTTTCAGGATTGAGCAGAAAAAACCTCAAAATCCTGGTTTTTGCTTTTGAACCGAAAAGTGTTTCTAGAATTTCTGACATACTCAGTATAGAGATTTGAATGAGCTCTGCTCACTAAAAACCTCCTGATTAAATATAAAAAATTAGTTGATTTATCATAACCAGTATACTACTAACAGCCAAAAATTACAACTTTGACAAATTATTGCATTTAAAGCCAAATTGCTATATTATTAAAAGAGAAAATTAAGGTATTTTTGGCCCAAAGCAAAGGCTCTATGTCCGCCAGAAATAATGAAAACAAAAAAGACGTGATAAAAGAATTAGAAAATAAAATTTCTCCTGTTTTGGTTGTTAACAATTCCTCGCTTAAGCCATATATCGAGCTTTTTGAATATTATCCGGAAAACATCTACCAGCAATCACTGGGTTCCCTTGTCGGATTTTTTGAAATTAAAGAATATAGCGATGAATCTGCTTACATTGTAAATTTTTTGACGTCAGTCCTCAAAAAAGAATACTACATAAATCCGAAGCGGCCTGTTCAGGAAAGTTTGGACAGCGCTTTGCATAAAGTTAATCTGGCTCTTTCCGAACTGGTCAAACAAGGCAACGTCGAATGGCTTGGCAACCTCAATGCCGCCATTTGCGTCTTGGAAAAAAACAACGCCCATTTCAGCGTCAGCGGCAATGCCAAAATTTTTCTTTTCAGAAAAGGCATGCTTTCCAATATAAGCGAGGGTCTTGCTTCAGATTCGCCCGAACCGCATCCGCTCAAAACATTTGTAAACGTTTCCAGCGGAAGATTGGAAGAAGATGACCGAATGCTCATAACTTCCGAGGATATTTTCCATATTTTTTCAGAGGCTGAAATTAAGAAAAATTTCCAGCGTTTTGAAGGAGGGAAATTTGTCCAGTTTATAAAAACTGCTTTATCCAACCAGTTAGAAATGATAGCTTCAATTATTATAGAAATTAAAGGTGCAAAAGATTCAAGTGAAGTATTGGTGCCAAATCAGTGGCCGAAAATGGGGATGACCCTGAATGCTTTTAGCGAAAAGACATTTTCTGACGCCAAACAAAAAAAGCCAGCGATTGCGGAAGATTCCGAAATCGAAGAGCCGCAAAAAGAAAACCTGGAATATGTCGATGAAAAAACCGGACATATTTATGTTCAAGAAGAAGCTGGACGAAAAAAAAGAACCGAGCAGACGAATATACATTTGGAAATAGCTAAAGAAAAAATATTTTCGGCTTTGTTTCTGATAAAAAACAGCTTTAGAAAAAAAATTGCTTCTTATAGAAAAAAACGCGAGGAAAAGAAAGAACTGCTTCGCGTTGAAAAAGAAAAACAAGCCAAAATTGCAGCTGAAGAAAAAATCCGCCGGCAAGAAAGAAAAGCCGCCGAGGAAGCTTTGCGCCTCGAAGAACAAGAACACCAGGCCGCCGAAAAAGCCAAGCATTTGGAAGAACAGAAAGCCAAAGAAGCTGAAGAAAACAGACTGCGGGAACAGGAAGAAGCTTTGGAAAAAGAACGCCAATTAAAATTAGAAGAAGCACAAATTTTACAGAAAAAAGCAGAAGAAGAAAAAGCGGAATTGATCATTCCGGAAACAACAGAAGAAACGGCAGATGAAGAAATTTTTGACAATCCATCAGAAAAAATTCCGACACAAAGTGAAGAACTAAGTTTCAAGGAGAAGCTTGAACGTGCAATGCAGCACTACCAACAAGAGCCTGCTGAAAATGTCGAAAATGAACTTCCTATCGAAACGGAAATCACAGATGGATCAGGGATGGAAAAAATAAGCTGGAAAGAAAAAATAATGCCTGTTTTGGGGAAAATAAAAGAAAGGATGTCAGTCATTTTTTGTCAGTTGCTGGAAAAAACCAGATTAATATTCCAAAAAATAAAACAGCTAAAATCAGAAAAGGAGCCGGACTATGAAGAATGGGCAGACATTGAAGAAGAAAAAATTTCTTTCATTCCTCATCTCAAAGAAAAATTTTTGTCATTAAACACTAAGCAAAAAGCAGGATCCATTGCCGCGCTGATCCTTATTTTTATAGTCCCGATTTTTATCGCGCGCTTCATAAACAAAACAGAACCGCAGCCGGTAGCAGAAACACCAGTTGCTCCAGTCATTAATCAATCCGAAATACTGGCTAATGAAAAAAATATCAATCTTTCTCCTGAAATTCAGATACTCGCCCAGCAAAGCGGCATAATCCACACGGCTGTCACCAACAAAGGTTTGGCGGCTGTTACGAAAAATAGTGTCCTTATGGTAGACAAAAATGATCAGCAGGAATATGCTTTCCCCGAAAATTCCGGCGCGACTGTCCGTGTTTCATATATGAAAGATCTGTCGCTTATCTTCATTCTGACTGACAAAAATAAGATTATTTCTTTCAGCCCCGTATCTACAAAATTCACTGAAGACAGTATCGAACTGCCCGCTAATCCATCTGGAAATCTGATTGGCACATATCTGACCTATTTGTATGTTCTTGACAGCCAAGCTAACCAAATTTATCGCTATCCGCGAGCCACTGGCGGATTTGGCGCTAAGACAAATTGGCTTAAAGATACAATATCGCTTTCCGGAATTTCCGATATGACAATTGATGATAATATTTATTGCATTCAGAACAACACGGTTCTCAAATTATTCAAAGGTAAAAAACAGGAATTTAATCTGGAAAACTCCAACACGCCGGTTAATTTTGATAAAATTTTCACAACCATCGATTCGCAGTCGCTCTACGTTCTGGATGCCAAAAATAGCCGTCTGGTGCAATTTAACAAAGAAAACGGCGAGATTACGAAGCAATATTTTAATGAAAATCTTAAATATGGCACTTCCCTTTCGGTCGATGAAAAAAACAAAACCGCCTATGTTTCGACTCTAAATGAAATTCTAGCCATCAGCTTATAAATTTTATTTTTGGATTTTAAAAAACAGACCCAGCTAGGTCTGTTTTTTTATAAACTTTATTTTCCACCTTTCTTTTTCCGCAAAAGAAAGGTGGAGGAAAGAAAACTCTCCGCCCAATTGCAGCCGCCGACAAATTCAAGATTGGCTCACTAAAAAATATAACTCGTCCCGCTTTGGCGGGACTCAGACAGAAATTTTTTAGACGTTCGCAAATCAGAATTTATACCGGCGTCTTTCACCGGGCGGATTTTGAAATGCAAAATGCGGAATACAAAAATTAAAAATTATGTTTTGAGGTGGCT
>CAZFCX010000039.1:505-8912 GCA_964517825.1 uncultured Bdellovibrionales bacterium | reverse complement strand
CAGTCAGTCTTTTTTTCATTGCATCCCGTCCGGAAACGAGATAACCTTTAACGCCGCTGCGATTGACTGTATCTTTAATTTCCTCAATTTCTGCCCCTAGTTTATTGGCGATTTCCAGCGCCACTTTTTTTGTGGTCCCTGTGCGGGAATAAAACACGACTAATGTTTTCATATAGTTTTTTTAATTTATTTGTTACGTAGCCCTCCAAAGGCGGACAGGCATGCTGCGTAACATTTAATACAAACGATACCTAAATTTTACGCCGAAATTCGTCTTTGGGCAATTTTAAGGGGCGTCGCCATTTGGCGCGCCCCTGTCTATTTGCAATTAAACTTAGTCATGCTTATCCTTTAGAAAGGATGCTATACATAATCTCTGCGGAAAGCCCTTCCAAATAATATTCGGATTGGGCAGGAATAAGCACAGCTGTTGTCTGGTTTTGAGAAAGCTCAAAGGCTCTATTAACATAGCCTTCTACTGCAATTTTGCATCTGCCTATACTATTTGGCAAAATAATCCAAGCATCAGATCGATGGATGCATTTTGGAGTTTTTTGTTTGGCAAGAAGGCTATGCCCAAGCGAGTATTGCCCCTTTTCTTTCATTAAAGCTGCTATTGCAGCTTTTTCATCCATAAACGTTTTTACTTCCAGCTCTTTTTTAATCATACGTTCCTCCTCTCGGAATTTTTCAATATTTTCAATTAGGATTTTCTTGAACGAAGCTTTTTATTTTTCTTAATTTTTTTACCACCTTAGGACGTTCATTTTTCGCTTTTTTCTGCGAAAACGGTTCCAATATTTTAAAACGCTGAAAATTATCATTAATTTTTGCATAGACGTTAAATTTCAACTGGTTATTAAGACTAATCGCAGAGTTATAGGCTTTTTTCAAAAGATCAGTCGTCATTTCCAGTGTAGGAATTATTCTTTTCCCATATTTTATTTTTTCAACGCCTGGAGTACCGCCAGAATCAGTGATTGCTTCACAAAATATCATGTTTGTGAGTACGTCTTTTGGTTCAACAAAAACATTCATTGGTAGTTCTTTTTGATTTGTCTTTTTCATTATAATATCCTCCCTTTTTCAGATTCTTTAGTTTTATAAGTACTCCTTATTTAATACACTACTAAATAAAGTACCTAATCATAACAAAACTGCTTAAAAATGCAAATATAAAAAAACACCCCGCGTAAACAGGGTGTTTTCTAAATTTGTATAGCTATATTATTGCAATTCTTCTTCCACGATTTTCTTCACTGCATTACCATCGGCCTGACCCTTCAGTTTGCCCATAGCCTGCCCCATGACTTTACCCATGTCAGCTTTAGATGTCATGCCGGTCGCGGCAATGATTTCCTTGACGACTTTTCTTATTTCATCTTCAGAAAGCTGCTCAGGCATATAGGCAGATAAAATTTCAATCTCCGCTTTTTCATTTTCAGCCAGTTCTGGACGGCCGCCCGCTTCGTATTGAGCTACACTGTCTTTCCTCTGTTTGATTGAGCGCGCCACCACTTCGATAATTTCTTCATCGCTCAGCCCTGTTTCTCTTTTTTTCTTCTCGATTTCAGTATTTTTTATGGCACTATCCAAAAGGCGCAGAGTGTCCCTTTTCTTGGCATCACCCGCTTTCATGGCGTCTTTAAGATCTGCTATTATTTTTTCTTTTAAACTCATGTCCCTAGGCGTTTAGTTTTAGTTTGATTCTTTTTAAAGCTTCTTCGTCAAATTTGCCCAATTTTTTCATTTTGTCGATTTCTTTGCGGATTTTTACTTTATAAAGAGCTTCCTGCCGCTTTTCTGTTTTGCTCTTTTCTTCATTCTTAAAGCGAGTTCGGCGGGCACGCACTAAAATTCCGCTTTGTTGAATCCGGCGGGAAAATCTTCGCATCAAGCTTTCGGTTGTTTCTTTGTCCTTTTTTCTTACTTCAATCATAAAAAGCCTCCTTTCTCAAATTTTATCAAAATCTTTGATTTTGCTTTATTAATTATAACCTACCATATTATACGGATAATTTCAAATAAGTCAAGATTTGCTTTACGAATTACTAATAAAATACGAATATACTAATTAATACAATCACAAACCACTAAAACAAAAAGTTTATTAGTATATTAGTAAAAAAATTAGTAATTAGTAAAATCTTACTCGCCTTCGTGCGACACCACCACATTATTTTTCAGGATTTTTTTGACTGCATTGACCAGTTTTTCGTTTGTCACTGTCTCTTGCGTGCCACTGACCATATCTTTAATTATTACAGTTTCATCCAGCGCTTCTTTCTGGCCGACAATCAGAGTAATTTCAACTCCCAACCGATCCGCCACTCTGAGCTGTGATTTGAGGCTGCCCCGTCCGAAACTTTCGGCTGTCAAAACTCCGTTTTTCTGCAATTCGGCAAAGATATTTAAACTTTTTTTCTTGGCCAAATCTCCCAATTGCGCCAAAAATACACGTGGTTTTGGTTCTATATACATTTTGGCGTGCACTCTTTTCATTTCAGTCACTAATCGATCCATGCCCAAACCAAATCCAATGGCCGGCGTGTGTTCGCCTCCTAATTCTTCAATCAGATAATCATATCGCCCACCGCCGCCTAGAGAATATTTTTTTCCTTCTTCGTCATTGGACCAAATTTCAAAAACAGTTTTTGTATAATAGCTGATCCCTCTTACTAAATGAGGATTGATAGTATAAGGCAGATTTAGTTCGTCCAGATATTCCAAAATGTGCTTGAAGTGAGTATGGCATTCCGGGCAAAGGCGATCAATTGATTGGGGCGCCGTAGCGGCCACCTGAATGCATTTATCTTCTTTGCAATCCAAAATCCGCAGCGGATTTGATTCCAAGCGTTTTTTGCAGTTCTGACAAAGTTTTTGTTTTTTCGATTCAAAGTAAGCAATCAGGAGTTCCTGATAGCTCTTGCGGCATTTTGGACAGCCGATAGAATTGACTTGAAATTGGATATTTTTAATTCCCAAACTTGTTACAACCCGATGCGCCATTTGAATCAGTTGTGCATCTAAAATCGGATCTTGTTCGCCAAAAGCGTCAAAATTGGCCTGGAAATGCTCGCGATATCTGCCTTCTTGCGGACGATCATAGCGATAGACCGGTCCAGTAGAAAAAAGTTTTACCGGTTTGGAAATTACATTCATGCCGTGCTGAATATAGGCGCGACCCAATCCAGCTGTCAGTTCAGGCCGGAGCGAAACGCGGTCTCCGCCCTTGGTGTTGAAAATATACATTTCTTTGTCGACAATATCAGTGCCTTCTCCGATTGAACGGATAAAAAGATTGGCATATTCCAAAACCGGAGTATCGATTCGGCCAAAGCCATATTCCAAAGCAATACGAGAGATAACCCGCCGAATTTGGTTCCAATACGGCTGGTCCGATGGCAGCAAATCACGCATTCCCCGTGGCGGCTGCAAAAGAATTTCCTCCTGAGGTTCTCTGTACTTTTCTTTTTTATTCCTAATTGCTTTTTTTGCATTCTTTTTCTTTACGGCTGATTTTTTTTTGATTTTTTTAGAAGATTTCTTTTTGGAAATTTTTTTACCTTTAGCCATAAGTTTGATAGAATTTCGAATTATGAATTATGAATAAATTTCTGCCTAGCAGCAGAAAATTTGATGCTTCAATGTTTCAAACATTTTGTCATTTCGATTTGAATCAAAATTCAAAATTAGAAATTAAAAATTGCTTTTATAATATTTCTGCTTCAGTAATCGGCCAAGCCCTCACAAAAACTTTCCCAATTATATCTTTTTGGGGCAATATTCCCCAGCCACGAGAATCAAAACTTGCGCCCCTGTTGTCGCCAAGAACAAAATACTGACCTTGCCCTATTTCTACATTCAAATTGCCGCTCGTAATCACGCTATTAGCCAAATAATTGCTTTCGTCAAGAACAAGACCGTCCGGATTTTGTTCGTTGTAGATTATAACTCTGCCATTTTCAATTTTAACTTTTTCTCCAGGAAGACCGATTATGCGCTTTATAAAAAATTGCTTCGGATTTTTAGGATAACGGAAAACTATAGTATCCAGCCGCTGAAAATCCCTGAAGGGATTGACCGTGAAAAAATTTTTTCCGCCGATATTTATTTCCGTCTGCTTGTATCCAAATTCATTTATTATCAAGTAATCTCCATCCTTAAAATTGGGCTCCATGCTGGCTCCTTGCACAAAAAAAGGCTGAAAAAGAAATATCCTTATAGGCATTATAATTACTATGGCCCATAAAAAAACCTTGATAACTTCCCATAAAAAACCACCAATGCCATAATAGCTTTCTTTTTCAAAATCTGGCTTATTTTCTTTATTTTCGCTTGTTTTTTCTTCCATATATTTATAATGTTCGTGCTTAATATTACCATGCATTTTCCCTTTTTGCAATAGCTTGATTTAAGCTTAAAAAAGCCTTTTTTTGACATTTAGCCCTTTTTGGAGTTATTATATAAAGATGGACAGCCTTCGAAAAAAACCAAATAGAAGACCGTTGGAAACAAAACAGGTTTTCCAAAACAAAGTGCCGGATTCTTATACTCCCTATAGGGATGAACTTTTTATTTCCTCAAAAGATTCTCAGTTAACCGATAAATATGAAAAAAAATTCCAGCGGGGACGTTTGATAAAAAGAATTATTTTTATCCTGATGGCTATTGTAGCCACAGTCATATTGTCATATGCCGCTTTTCTTTTTTATAAAACATATGGAACTTTCAAAAAAATAAGTTTGGTGTCGGAATCAACAACTGAACCGATCACTTTGACTGAATATGCTCGCGAAGTCGTTTCTCCGATAATTCCAAAAGAAAAGCAGCCTCTGCGCGGAGAAGAAACGGACCGGATCAATATTTTGCTTTTGGGGGCCGCCGGTGAAAAAAAACCTGGCAACAACCTGACTGACACGATTATGGTCATGAGCATCGACACAAAAAACAAAAAGGTTGCCCTTTTGTCGCTGCCAAGGGATCTTTATGCTCAAATTCCTGATTCTGATTCATACGCAAAAATAAACACCTTGTATCCGATCGGCCTGAAACAAAATGACGGAAGCAATCTTATCAAATCCGCCGTGTCGGAAATCCTGGGCATAGAAATCAATTATTATCTCGTGCTGGATTTTGACGGCTTCAAAAAAATCATAGACGATATCGGCGGCATAAATATAACTAATGAACGCGACATCTTTGATCCGCGCTATCCAGGACCGAATTACAGCTATGAAACTTTCTCGCTCGCCAAGGGTTTTCACACTCTCGATGGCGAAACAGCTTTGAAATATGTCCGCGAAAGACATAATGATCCTGAAGGCGATTTTGGGAGAGCCAAACGCCAGCAGCAAGTCATTCAGTCGGTCAAAAATAAAATTTTCTCCGCCAAAACATTTTTGAATGTTGTGGCAATCAATAATTTACTCAACACTCTCGGAGACAGCGTGCGGACAGACATTCCTTTTGAAGAAATCGATGAATTTATTGCTCTCAGTCAGGAAGTGGATATGCAGAACATTGTCAACGTGGTTGTTGATGCTTGGGAAAAAGACAGTTTGTTGAAAGTTTCACACGTGCCGACAGCCAATGCCATGATGTTTATCCTGGTGCCGCGCGTTGGAAATTACAGCGAAATCCAGGATTTGGCCGAAAATATTTTTGACCTCAACAAGATTAAAAAACGCCAGGAATCTATCGCTGCCGAAGAAGCCAAGATTGGCATAATAAACCAAAGCGGAAACAGCCAGCTAACTTATAAAATCCAATCGCTGATCAAAGACAAGCTGGGAATAAAAGATGCTCGCATTGTCTATTCGCCAGCTTCCAATGTTTCCGAGAAAACAACTGTTTTTGATAATTCCAATGGAGCAAAACTTTTCACGCTGGATGAACTTATCAAAAAAATCCCCGCCTCGCTTCGACAAGCAGATGTCTCTGCGAGTCGAGGCGGGCCTGCTTCTCTTTCCGCTCAATCGCCGGAAATAGCGGATTCGTCTGATTATGATATAGTAATAACAATCGGCAAGGATCTTATTGATGTTTATAAATACGAAGAAGATTCAATTGAAGACTACAATAAAGCGCAGGATGAACAAGCAAATTTAGATATAAACTAGCAAATTTTGAATTATGAATTTTGAATTTCGAATCAAACCTGAATGATTTAATGTTTGAAAAATTAAAGCATTGAAAATTCATTCAAAATTCGAAATTAAAAATTAAAAATTTATGAAGTTAATTATAGGTCTCGGTAATCCGGGAGAAAAATACAAAAATACGCGGCACAATGTCGGGTTTGAATTTTTGGATAAATTAAAAACAGAATGGAACTTCCCTATTTTTGAATTTAATAACAAATTTAATTCAGAATTATCCAAGGGATTATACGAAATACGAGATACTAGATACGAAATACTATTAGTGAAGCCACAAACTTTTATGAACCTTTCAGGAGTTGCCGTCAGGAGTATTTTGGATTTTTATAAACTTTCGCCGGATGACATTTTGGTCATTCACGATGACAAAGATATCACGCTCGGAGAATATCGCCTCGCCACTGATTCATCTTCCGCCGGCCATAACGGCGTGCAGAATATTATTGATAATCTCGGCACGCAAAATTTCAAGCGCATCCGCATTGGAGTCGGCATTGAAACTGACTTGCCTTCCGATGTTTTCGTCCTGCAAAAATTTTCCGACAAAGAATTGGAAATGATAGAAAAAGTTTTAGCAGATGCGTTAGAAGAAGTGCGGAAATCTTTATAATATTCGCCCATACTATATCAACATACATTCATTCTGGCTTTCTGCAGAATACCAGAATGTCTTTATAACTTTTTTAGATATTTTAAAAGCGGGTAGACCTCACTGGATCTGCCCGCTTTTTTTGGTACTAAAACTGGATGAAAATTTAGGGCAGTTTCATGTGGCCGATTTTTTTCATTTTTTCTAGAACTTGTTTAATTTCCTTTTCAAAATGCATTATGCCTTCATCACCTTCAACGTAAAAGAACATTTTGAAATACTTAGCAACACCAATTCCGACAGCAACCAATTTCTTGCCGTCAATATCAGAATAACCACTTCCGAGAGGCATTTCAAAAACATCCCCTACTTTTATGCCGTTACCGAAATTTTCACAGGCAGCTTTTGATGTGTCAACAGGTAACACATATGTAAAATCAAAGTTTTCCCAAGGGATTTTCCAGTTCTTTATTCGATATAATCTTATACATTTAGGCATTTTGGTTACACTCTTTGGTACTTTCATTAACTGCTTCATTGATTTTATTCCTCCTTATGTCCCACAGTTTTAGCTTATTCAATTTTAAAAAATATTTTATGCGAGTTATCGCCTAAAATACCTACTCTACACCAACGAAAAAGCATAGCAAATTTTCGTGCTTTTGTCAAGATTTAAAAACATTGATATAGTGAAAGAAGTTTTAAAAAATTTTCAAATGTCATCTCGAGCTTGTCGAGAGATCTGAACCCAGGTTCTTCGACTTCGCTACGCTACGCTCAGAATGACAACTTATTTTCGTAAATTCGTAATCAATTCGTAATTCGTAGAGAATAACATGAGATATTTAAACGCTTTGAATAAAATCGACGGGCTGGGCTGCAAGAAGCTGAAACAGCTTATGAATTTTTTTGGCACGGCGGAAAAAGTTTGGGCCGCTTCGCAATCAGAGCTGGAAAAATCCGGCATCGGCGAATCAGTGGCGCAAAAAATCGCCGATCAAAGACCCAACATAAATCCGGACGAAGAATGGACTAAAATTGAAAAAGAAAACATCACTATTGTGACAATTCAAGATGAGCAATACCCTATTCTTTTAAAGCAAATACCTGACAGTCCCTATCTATTATATATGAAGGGCAATTTGGATTGCCTCAAAATGCCGTTGGTGGCTGTGGTCGGTTCCAGAAAGTTAACCGAATATGGCAGCCGCGTGGCCAGAACTTTCGCGAGAGATTTGGCCAAAAATGGAATTTGTGTCGTCAGCGGTCTGGCTTTTGGCATTGACGCCATGGCTCACCTGGGCGCACTCGACGCCAAAGGAAAAACTATTGCAGTGCTTGGCAATAGTTTAGACGGTGAAAGTATTTCGCCTCGCAGCAATTTTCAACTAGCTCAAGAAATTTTGGAAAATGGCGGATTGCTCATCAGTGAGTTTCCTATTCAAACCATAGGAGCTCCTTGGACATTTCCGGCGCGCAACCGGATTATGGCCGGCATGAGTTTGGGCACGCTCGTCGTCGAAGCCGCTGAAAAAAGCGGGAGCCTTATCACCGCCAATCTGGCTTTGGATTATAACCGCGAAGTGTTTGCCGTGCCCGGTCCGGTCTTTTCTCCGCAGTCGATTGGCACGCATAAACTCATTAAAGCCGGCGCCAA
>CAZFCX010000039.1:0-495 GCA_964517825.1 uncultured Bdellovibrionales bacterium | reverse complement strand
AGGATAATATCTCCTATATCGAAGTCGATCACGAAGCCGGCGCCAAACTGGCCGCCTGCAGCGCCGATATTTTGGAAGAATTGAAAATCAGTGAAGCTCCACAGCCGAAAGTGGAAACTACCGATTTGGAACTCTCGGAAGAAGAAAAAAATATCCTCAATGTACTATCCCACGAAGGCACCTACATTGACAGAATAACCAAACTGACTAAACTTGAAACAGCGACCATTTCCGGAACGCTCTCTCTTTTGGAAATAAAAGGGTTGGTGAAGAATGTTGGAGGGCAGCAATATATAAAAATTTCTAATTAATAATTTCTAATTTCTAAACAATTTCCAATGATTCAATGACTAAATGTTTTTAAGCATTGAAAATTAAAAAATTGAAAATTGTTTGAAAATTGAGAATTGAGAATTGAAAATTATGAAACTCGTCATAGTTGAGTCCCCTACCAAAGCCAAGACAATTAAAAAATTTTTAGGCAAGAATTTCACA
>CAZFCX010000038.1:0-9271 GCA_964517825.1 uncultured Bdellovibrionales bacterium | reverse complement strand
TCAATGGTTATTATAGTTCAGATTTTAGGTTTTCTAATAATATTATTAAGGCGCCAGGTAATTTAGGGTCAATCTGGATGGATGGAATTCAAATATATTTAAGCGGAAGTGGAAATGTCTATATTTGGAATAATATAATTTATGGTTTTGGTCCAAACATCAATGATAATGGAATTTTGATAGATGACTCTGATTTTACAGCCTATATTTATAATAATACTATTTATAATTGCACTAATGGAATATATAGATATGCAGGAACAGCTGTTGCTAAAAATAATATTGCTTATAACAATACCACTAATTATCTTTATTATTCTACTCCTTTTGATCCATCTTCCACGAACAATCTTTCTGGCCCGACACAAACTGACGCGCCTGGTTCGAATCCACAAAACTCAAAGACTGTTATATCTGCCGACGAAGCCAATGACGATTTTCATCTGGTTCTTGAAGATACTGGTGCCAGGTCTTATGGCATCAATCTTTTTGCTGACGCGTATCTTCCGGTTAAGGATGACATTGATGGACAAACTAGGGGGGAACCTTGGGACATTGGCGCTGATCAATATCAAGGAGCAGTTGGAAATTCGGAGCGCAACCTGCCGACAAATTTAGAAAGCGGCTTGATTGGCTATTGGTCTTTTGACAGTCCGGACACGACTTGGACTTCTGACACCACTGGCACTACCGACGATCTGTCCGGTAATAATTACGACGGCACTTTGACAAATATGCTAAAAGCATCTTCTCCGATCGGCGGAATTTCCGGACAGGGGTTTGATTTTAGAGGGCAAGATGCCACTGCTGACAATGTATCAGTAACCCATAGTACAGCTTTTGATTCAGTAGATATAACCTATTCAGCCTGGATCAAGCCGGATACTATTAGTAATTGGAATGCTATTACCGAAGTAACTCCAACGCAAGATTATTTCGGTTTATACAATGGTCAATATTCAATATGGGGAAGGTGCGGCAATGTTTATTTGGGCCATACAATAGCGCGTAACCAGTGGGCATTCGTTGCTTATGTTATAAGTGGAGAAAATTATTCTTTATATGAAGATGGAGAATTGATAGCCTCCGGAAGCGGTTGTAGCACCTCCACTACTGGCCATGGCCTTTTAAAAATCGGTGCTAGATCCGATGATTCAATGGGTTTTGATGGAGTCATTGACGAAGTCCGTGTTTACAGCCGAGCATTATCGATTGACGAAGTGGTACAGCTGTACAAATTAAATGCAGGAAAAATGCAACCCAATTCTGTGCTAAGCAAAACAGCCGGACTTGCCAGCGGATTGGTCGGCCATTGGTCTTTTGATGGACCGGACACAGCTTGGACTTCGTCTACGGCCGGCACAACCGATGATTTATCAGGGAACAGCAATACCGGAACAATGACCAATATGTCGCGCTCAGCTTCGCCGGTATTTGGTAAATTAGGCCAAGCCTTTAATTTTGACGGGACAGATGATTATGTGGATGCCGGTGATATTAATGCGATTGACGGAATATCCCAAATGACAATTTCTACTTGGTTTTATAGACCCTCAAGCGCTGACACTTTCGCATTAGAAAAAGGACCAAGTAGTATTAACAGAGCGGGGATTAATGTTGGTTCGGGAAACATTTGGTTTAATATTGCGAATGGGGAAAATGCATCTGGTTATATATCCTGTGACAATACAGGGTGGTTTCATTCAGTATTGGTTTTTGATGGTACGCAAACAGGCAATGCAAACAGACTAAAAGGATATGTCAATGGTGTAGCACAAACATTAAACTGGTGGAATAGTTATGATATTCCCGCAACAACTCCAAGCAACTCCGCAAGTTTTTTGGTAGGCAGATCGGTTGGCAATAATATTTACGCTAAAGGTAAAATTGATGATGTCCGCATTTATGATCGCGTTCTTTCCTCTGACGAAGTCGCGGACTTGTACCAAACCGGCCAGATGAAAATATTGAAATAGAAAAGTTCACCCTGTTAAATTGCTTCGCACCAGCTTCGCTGGATTTAACAGGGTTAAAATTTCAAAGTTAAAAGTTGGGAACGAATCATACCAAAAAACATTCTGGCATTCTGCAGAATACAAGAATCAATATGTATTGATATATATCAAATGTCGGGAATGTCCGTAAACCCTTGACAAATATGAAAAACGTGCTTATAATGGCCAATTGGTAACTAAAAAAGAACATTAAAAAATAAATATATTCGGGAGGGATGAAAAATGGATAAAAAAACGGTTCTAGTGGTAGATGAAAACAGGGATGTAACAAATGTCATTTCGGAATCACTAGAAGCAAAGGGCTATAAGACATATAAATTGTATAATATGTTAGATGCCCCTGTTGTTTTTAAGGAAAAAAGAGAAGAAATTGGACTGATAATTTTAGATATGCCAATACCAGGGGCAGCATCTGCAGTGAAAGTCTTTTTTCGCCTAAAGGACATTGATCCTGATGTAGAGGTTATAATTATCAGCGGCTTTTATGATCGTGAATCAGCCAAGTCTAAAGTGAAAAACGAAGAAATTAGTTTTATCGGCAAACCATTCGGTGTGAATGACTTGGTTGGTTTAATAAATGAAATCAAAAAAGCATTAAAATGATTTCCGGCGGCAGGTTAGCTCTAATGAGCTACCTGCCGTTTTTGTTTGTCCAAAGGAGCTTTTTAAGGTAAAATATAAGAAAGCATTCAGCATAAAAATATGGATGTTATTTCTCATGGACTTTGGGGAGGGGTTGCTTTTGGCAGGAAAAATCCAAAAAATTTTATTCTGGCTTTTCTGATTGGGCTTGCACCCGACGCTTTTTCTTTCGGAATTTTTATGCTGGCCAGAATTTTTGGTTTTTCCAATTCAGATTTTTCCGGCGGACACATGGATCAAAGCCTTGTGCCGCAATATGTCCATATTCTCTACAACATAACGCACAGTCTGGTTGTTTTTGGCGCTGTTTTTCTGCTCGTTTGGCTATTATTAAGAAAACCACTCTGGCTTCTGGGAGCCTGGGGCTTGCATATTATCATCGACATACCAAGCCATTCTTTTGATTTTTTTCCGACACCTTTTCTCTGGCCGATTTCCAATTTTAAAATTGACGGCATTGGCTGGGGAAACGCGATTATATTTTTTCCCAATCTGGCTTTACTTATTTTGTTGTATGCTTTCTTTTTTTACAAAAAAAGAAAAATAAAAAATAAATTGATATATAAAAATCAGATATGAAAGTAAAAATGTCCGCCCCCAGCCAGAGGCGGGCACAGCAAGGCGGATCCGCCTCTGGCGGAAAAAACATTTTAGAAAAATTTACCCCGTTAAATCATTTAGCTTTTCAGAATAAGATTATGTTTGGTAAGAAAATAAAAAAATATAGTAAAACTAAATTGGAATCATATTTAACTGGGGCTATTTTCTGCCTAATTTTCCTCAATGGTTTTTTGCTGTGGGGAAATGCAATGGCGGCAAACATTCATATCTGTGACACTGCGGTTTGCGGGCAAACTCCCGGAGATGGATCAACGTGGTCAAATGCTCTGGATGATCTTCCGACAAATCTTGTGAGGGGAAACACCTATTATATTGCTGACGGAAATTATGGGAGGCATACATTTAATGACTCCTGTATTGGTGATTGTGATATCACAGATTTAATTACGGTAAAAAAAGCAACCATAGAGGCACATGGAACAGATACGGGATGGGATAATGCTTACGGAACTGGGCAAGCGGTATTTCAGCCGGCAGATGTTATTCCTGCAGCGGACGAAAAAACTACAATACTTTTCAATAGTTCCTACTACACGTTTGATGGTGTGGTTAATGGTGGATCAGACCCTGATGCTTATGGATTTAAGGTTTTATTACACCCTTCTTATGCGTCAGAAGAAGGAATATACGAAGGTTATGTGTGGGGGCTTTTTGTAGCGGTTTCCGTTGGGCATATAGATGCCACAACAGATATTGCTAATCACAAGATATTTAATGTGGCAGCGCCGGGGCATGGGCAAAGTGCTTGCGTCGAATATGATGCCGATCATGTGTGCCGTAGCGATGGCTTTTTAGCTTATTTTAATCCGGCAAAAAATGGTTCTTTTAATGATCTTGAGTTTGCTTATAATTATGCTAGCGGCCATAAAGAGAATTTTAATATAGGCGGCGGTTCTAACGCAAGCATTCATCATAATTATGCCCACCAGAACACTACTAGCGGACTTATTCCTGGAAGCCCTAATCAAGCACATGGTCAAAATATGAATCTTGATACCGTGACTAATGTAGATGTGTATAACAATATGATTACCGAAAGTAGGGATTTTCTTATATGTTTTCACAGAACATTCGGCGGGAACGTCACTAATGCTAGAATATATAATAATATATTTTATAAACTGGCCAGCGATACTACCTTTCTATCTGGCGGAATAACAGCATCATCCGCATCTCTTATTGATGCCATGATTAATACTAGGGTATATAATAATACTTTTGTAGACATAACATCTATGTCAAAAGGTTTAGTATGGATAGCAGAGTCTGACAGCCCTGAAGAAAACAAAGCCTATGTTTATAACAATCTGATATATAATAGCGGTCACGCTACCGTTGATAACGGAATATACAGCGGCATTATCGAACAGGCAAACAATGCGTGGCTAAATTCTACGGGATATCTCGCAGGAACAGGCAATATTAATGATTTGGACGCTTCCTCTGATGTTTTTGTTAACTATGCGGGAGGTAATCTTAATATTAATGCTTCCAGTGCAACTGCAATAGCCGACGTTATAGACAAAGGACAAACCACGTCTTTTTTGTTTGACTACCTAGACAATACAAGACCTTCTGGAAGCGCCTTTGATATCGGCGCATATGAATATGTCGGAGCAGCAGACACAACGGCGCCCGCCACTCCTACTGGGTTGTCAGTAACTTAGAAATGTTTGGCGAGGCTCGCCCAAAGGCGGCCCAGCCCAAGCGGATTGGCAGTTCAATAAAAATTTTTAACGAGGCTCGCCCAAGGGCAGCCCGACAGGACCAGCAGTGCAATAATCAAGAAATAAAAAACCAAAAAAGTTCTATGCTAAAAGAAGCGAGAAAAATTTATGGATACAAAGATTTGCTGGTCTATAAAAAAGCTGAAGAATTGCAAAAAGAATGTTCTCTTTTAACTTCCCATTTTCCCCATTCTTCCCATTCGATCCCTTTAAAAACCCTTTACGCCCTGTCCGATCAAATGAACCGATCAGCTAGATCAGTGAAACAAAATATTGTGGAGGGTTGGAAAAGAAATTCCACGAAGGAATATTATGAATTTCTCGGTTTTTCTATTGGCGCTTGCGCAGAGTTAGAAGAGGATTGCGATGATATTTGGAAAGGATTTTATCCCGAACTAATGGGAAAAAAGGGCATAATGGGAGAGAAGGGAACCCCTTCATCCCTTTCAACCCCCTTAATCCCTTTGGATATTGAAAAAATCCCCTTTTATCCTTTGAATAAATCTCTGCCGCTTGTTGTACAACTTAAACTTCGTTGCAAAGAATTAAATTTTCTTTTAGAAAAATTGCAAAAATCACTAGTTTTGAAAATGGAAAATGAAAAAACGATGTCGGCGAATGACAAGCTGAAAATAATAAACAAGCAAAAGCAAGAAGAACAAAGATTTGAAAAAGAAATATTGTCTAAATATAATATAAAATCAGAGCCTTGAAATAACTTTTATTTTTTTTATGTTTCAAATTACAAACAAAAAAAGTTTTATCCTATTTATCGCAGTTATATTTTTGGTTTTTGCGGGTTTAATTTTCGGTGTTTATAAATACCGAGAGAGTCAAAAGCCCGAAAATCAAATCAGAATATATGAAGCGTTGGTTAATATTGTTGATGAGAAAGCTGCTGACCCGATTGAAGACGCCCGCAGTTCGCTGAAAAAAGGCGACGTGATTGCAATTTTTCCTGAAGGTCACGAATGGAGCGACACGGAAAAAAACAGCTATCTAATTGTTAAACTGAAAATTAAAGAAAAAGAAATGAAAAAATTGACTGTGGCGAAAACCCGGAAAGTGGAAGGAAAAAAATCGGAAGTTGGCCAGGAAAATAGCCAAATGGATAAAACAGAAGAAGAAACAATTCTAGCCCGCCAATATAGGCTCAATCTTCCCGAATTTGACACCAAAAAATTCTGGTCTGACCACCAGCAGCCTTTTGCAGACCAACTTTTTGGCCCAGAAATTATAACAGAAAAGTAATTTTAAAGTGCTTGGCGAAGCTGGAAAATATGTGCTAAAATAGAAACAAACAAACATATTGACATGCCAGCGTTTGAGTGTGTTGATATTTAAGTGTTCAATATTTTTAATATTTAAATAAAAAATCAAGCTAGTTGAGCTGGTGAAGCTAATCAAGCTAATCAAGCTAATCAAGCTTAAAGCTATTATGGACATACCAGTCAGATCATCGCAAGGCCCTTCGTTTCGTCCGGGAGCGCAAGGAGATTATTTGCAGCGAAGAAGCGTCGAAGAAAATGCGCCGCAATCAATGCCTAGCCAAAAAGAAAATTACGAAAGCGCCAAATGGACGGACAAAATATTCGACATCATGATTTCAGTTTCTCTGGTGGCTATCTTTTTCGGATTGCCGATATTTTTTACGGGCTTCACGTCGCAGGGAATTTCCTTTGAGAAACAGATATATTTCTATTTCTGGATTTTAGTGGCGCTGATCGCCTGGACTTCCAATGGCGTGATTCGGGGTGAAATGAAAATACGCCGGACGCCGATTGATGTACCGATAATTATTTTTTGGCTTTTCTATCTTTTGGCTACGATTTTTTCAGTCGACAGGTGGCACAGTTTCTGGGGATTCTTTGGCGATCCGACTCATGGTTTCGTAAATGTCACTGCCTGCATCATTGTTTTCTATTTGATTCTTAGCCATTTCAATCTGCGACGCTTGAAAATGATGCTCGGTTCGCTTCTGGCATCCGGATCACTGATTATTCTTTGGGAAATCCTGGTTATCAACGGAGCTTTGAAAGGGCTGGATCAGAATTTTGTCAGTGCACATCCTTGGTTGCAATATCTGCCAATCAGTCCGCTGGGTTCAATTTCCGGCGTTGCGGTTTTTCTGGGCGTTCTGATTATTATCGCAGTCACGGCTTTCCTGAAAACGCAATCAAGCAATCTGGAAAAAATAAAAAAAATATCATTATTGGCTGTTCTTTCCGTGATAATTTTGGCTTCCTTGTATGTTTTGTTGGCCTTCTTTAATTTTATGCCAAAAGAAGGCATTCTAGTCGGAGTGGTATTTTTTCTGGTATACATTATGGCGCGCATCATCAATCCTGGCAAAGGTTCAACCTGGCTGCCGATGAGCGTTTTTATGGGCGTATTGGCAATCCTTTTGATTGGCAATTTTGTTTCTTCAAGCTTCAATCTCGTATCAATCCAGTTGCCGGCGGAAGTGAGTCCGCAGCATCAGCTTTCGTGGCAAATAGCCAAAGAATCAATAAAAGATAAGTTTTTTCTGGGCAGCGGACCGGCAACATACTCCCATTCATTTGCTCTTCATCGCCCGCAGGAATTTAATCTGAACAATTTATATACTCTTAATTTCTACCAAGCCTCCGGAGTTCTGTGGGAAACCCTTTCAACAGTCGGCGCTTTGGGAACATTTGCTTTCCTTTTGCTGCTGGTTTCTTTCCTGGGTGTGACAATCTATCTTATCAGCAAAGACAAGGGCAAGAATAAAATATATTCTCTGGGAACACTTTCAGCTGTACTGACAATCATAACTTCTTCATTTTTTATAAGGCTGGATGGATCCATCGTAATTCTGGGCGTACTTTTGTCAGCTTTGGCCATGGGTGCGATCCTGGCGGAAGGAGAAACAAAAGAAGAAAATCTGAACCTTTCCCTGAAAGCTTCGCCAAAATATGCCCTGGCTTTAGCCTTCGTGTTTTTGGTTGTGAGTGCCGGCGTGGTTTTCCTTTTTGTGTTTTTGGGCAGGGTATACGCTGCTGATGTGATGGCAGGTATAGCCGGCAGACAAAAAAGCCTGACCGAAGAAAATTCAATCAGCAAAGTAGGCAAGGCCATCAATCTGTATAATAAGGAAGGCAGATATTATACTTTGGGCGGACAAATGTATATTGCCCTGGCCAATAACGAATTTCTCAAAGGCAAAGATGCCAACGCAACATTGATTGGAAACTATCTGGAAAAGTCGATAGCATTGACTTCAAGCGGCAAAAATCTTATGCCAAAAGATATTGTGGCAGTTTCTGCAGCGGCTCAAGCGTATGAAAACAGATCAACTTATTTGGGACAATTTTTTGATGAAGCAATCAAAGCCTATGAAGAAGCCTTGGCTTTGAGTCCACACAGTCCTGATCTTCGCCTGAAAATCGGACAGTTGAAAGCCAGACAAGCCAGTGTCGAAAAAGATGAGGCCAAGAAAAAAACCTTGCTTTCGGAAGCCACCGACATGTTCCAGAAGTCCATTGATGAAAAAAAGAATTTTGCTTCGGGCTACTACTATCTTTCTCTGATGCAGGATCAAAACGGCGATCTCGACAAAGCTTTGGACTCAGCCAAAAACGCCTTTGCTGCCAACAAGCAAGATATCAATATCCTGTTTAATCTCGGATCTTTGCTTCAGAAAAAAGGCGGAGATGAAAATTGAACAATACCAAAAAGTTTTGGATGTTCTGCCGGCGGAATCAGCCAAAGCCAAAGAACAAATCCAAAAATTCATTAACAATGTAAGGAATGGAATTTCCAATGAAGCCAAAGCTCAGGTGCAAGCGCCGGAAACTCCTTCTGCTGAAACACCTTCCATAACCCCTCCGGAAAATGTTAATCCTCAGCCAACTTCTCCGGCGCCTGCGGAAACTCCGGCACCAGTTCCAGCACCTGCGCCAGCTCCCTAAATCTTTGGGGAATATACAAAAATTCTTCAATATTCACAATACAAAAAACGTCTGAAATAAGGCGTTTTTTGAATATGCAAAGCCAACTATTGACTTTTTGGTCAAAAAGGAGTATAATTAAAAGCTAGTGTTTACAACTCTTGAAAATTTATAATTAACTTTTCTTATCTAGAAAGAAAAGTTACAAAATCTGCCTTCCTGAAAGCAAAAAAACTTGCAACCCGATAAATTTAAAAAAATAATTGAAATTTCAAAAAATTCAAAAATTATGTTTTTCGGTGCACGCATTTTTTCTGCTGAAAAAATGCTCCGAGCTCGCGTCGTCACGCTCGCT
>CAZFCX010000037.1:0-9332 GCA_964517825.1 uncultured Bdellovibrionales bacterium | reverse complement strand
ACCCAGCCCCGTCAGGATTTCAAGCATACGAAAAACGTCCTCAATAAGCGGAATATTGGAGATTGTGCATGTTTCAGTGGTCAGCAATGTGGCAGCCAAAATAGGGGTAGTCGCGTTTTTTGACCCCCTTACGTCTATGCTGCCGGAAAGCTTTTTTCCGCCTTTTATTTGAAAGTAATCCCCCAAATTAGCCATAACATAAGTATACAGAACTAATTATAAAAAACAAGGCTTGATTTTAGGCCTTTTTTTGCTTATTTAAAAATTTAAATCAGATCTCTATTTTATGCTGATTTAGTTTTTGTGCTGCAAAAGAAAGAAGGGTTTGTGTCTTTTGTGAATGACCGCGGCAATATCAATTATTATGATAATTATTGCCAAAGAAAACAGAGCTCCCCATCCGATCAATGTCGGAGCGTTGTTTCTAAAAAAAACCTCTAAATTCATTTTGCCGGGAAAATTTTGTTCTGCAGAAATATTGCTTATATTTTCTGACTCTATTCCTGCCACTTTTGTTTGCGCTTCAAAATTGTCTCTATTTTCTTTGTCATAATTTGCGCCTGCAATTTCTTTCCCGGATTGTGCGCCGAACATTTGCACAACCACAGTTGTTTCTTTGCCTTCCACAACTCCCCGTTTAACTGCCACACCGATTTCATCGTAATTGGGATTCAGAATATTTTTTTTGTGTAAGGGACTGTCCATCCAGGCTTTCTGCTGGTCTTCGGAATTCGTAAAATTGATGGCCAAATTTTCTCCGGCATATGTGTAATCATATTCATTCTTTTCAATCCAGTACCACGGCGATTTTTTTTGAGGTGAAACATGAGCAAAATAATTGTTGTCAATCATATCCTGAGCCTTTTCTTCAGCCGCTTGTTGCAAAAGGTCATTTTTTTTAAGGGCTGTAATATTCGCAGCCGATCTGGCTTTGTTGACCAAAAGAATCACCATATTTGACGTAATGTCGCTGGCTTGCGAAGCCGGCACAAAAAAAACAGTCAGCATGGCAATCGCGACAAAAATTTCCACTGCAATGGCTTTTTTGTGATGATTGGTTTTCCTGATTGTCGTTACATGAAGCATAACAGCATTTAATTTTCAATGATCAATTTACAATTTTCAATCAAGTTTCAATTTTCAATTTTCATTGAATTTACAATGATTCAATGATCAATCTTTTGTTTGAAAATTTTTAAATTGAAAATTGATTGTGAATTGAAAACTGTAAATTGAAAATTTATTTCAGTTTCTGAACAGCTTCTTTGAATTTATCTCCGCGGTCAAATTCATTCAAAAATAATCCGAAGCTGGCAGCACCGGGAGAAAGCAAAACGACATCTCCGTCTTCAGCGTTTTCACTGGCCAGCAAAACTGCCCTCTCCATAGAATCAACAACTTCTACCGAGTTCATGAAATCGGCAGCTGCATTTTTTTTCATAATATCCAAAATTTTTTCCGTGGCATTGCCTTTGAGCAAGATAGTCTTTTTCGTTTTTTCCGGAATTTTTTTGGCAAATTCCACAAAATTTAAATCCTTGTCGGTGCCACCGGCAATCAAAATTATTTTCTGTTCAAAAGAATCGAGTCCCGATATGGCTGCGTCAGGAATCGTGGCCGCTGTGTCGTTATAATATTTCACGCCCTTGATCTCGCTGACAAATTCAAGCCTGTGCGCGCTCCCTTTGAGCAGAGGCAGCGTTTTTTTGATTTCTTCGGCGCTAAGGCCATAAGCATAGGCCGCACCTATGGCGGCCATAACATTGCCCAAATTATGCCTGCCTAAAATTTTTATATCTTTTATCTTTATCAATTCCTTGATATCAACTCCGTCGTTCAGATAGATCATTTCATTTTCAATAAAAACAGCCGGGCTTTTTTCGAGAGGGTTGTATGAAAAATAGATTGTTTGGCTTTTCGCTTCTTCGGCCATTTTGCAAGTTGTTTCATTGTCGCAGTTAACAATCAGCCAATTTTTCGGTTTTTGATTTGAAAAAATATATTTTTTGTCTTCAATATATTTTTCCATCTTTTTGTAATAGTTCAGATGGTCGATGAAAATATTGCTAATAACCGCAATCTGCGGACAAAGCTTTTCGCGTCCAAGCACGGATAGGCGCCAGCTTGAAAGTTCAAAAACTGGAATTGAATCGCTTTTTATCGCAGAAATCTTGTCTAAAACCGAAACTTGTCCAATACCAACTTTCATCGGATTTTTGCCGGCTAATTTTAATATTTCATAAACCAGCGTGGCTATTGTTGTTTTTCCTTTTGTTCCGGTAACTCCAATTATGGGATTTTTGCAAAGCTTGAAAAAAAGACTGGAATCCATTTCTATGGGAATCTTTTTTTCAATGGCCAATTGGATATGCTTGTCACTCCAGGGAATCGGCGGAGATTTTACTATCATGTCGGCATTTATAAAATCCTCAACTCTGTGCTGGCCAAGAACATATTTTATGTTTTTCAGATCCTTGAGTTTTTCCAGCGCCGGCTCCAATTGTTTCTTGCTTTTTATATCCGTGACCGTAACATTGGCTCCGTTTCCAGCCAAAAACTTAACGGTACCAATACCGCCGCCATGAAGACCTAAACCAAAAACCGTTATTTTTTTGTCCTTAAAAAAAGAAAGATCCATTTGCAATAACCAATAGTCAATGAGCAATGATCAATAAAATACAAAAGTAAATCCAGAACTCCAATTCTTATTGTTCTTTGTTCATTGTTCTTTGTAGATTGTTTTTTAGAATTCAAACAATGAGGCTCTTCTCCTGATCACTTCCCCCGCCATTTCTCCGGTAATTATTCCGTTTTTGACTGCCGGTTTTCCATTTACAATCACCCACTCTATGCCTTTTGAATATTGATAGGGATTTTCAATCGTAGCCAAATCGCTTATTGTTTCCGGGTTTATAATCACTACGTCAGCGCAATTGCCTTCAGCTAAAATTCCTCGTTTAGATATTCTGAATTTTTCCGCTGGCAGTCCGCTCATTTTTCTGACTGCTTCTTCCCAGCTGACAACCTTTCTGCCTTTAACATATCTGGAAAAAACTCTTGGGAAGGAACCGAAATTTCGGGGGTGCACCATTTCGCCTGTTTCTTTGTGGCTTATATCATATCCGGATCCATTTGATGCAATCATAGAGAATGGGTTTATGACTCCCTTATCTACATTTTTTTCACTAAGAACATCCATCATTGTTATTACCCGTCCTTCACTGGCAATTAAAAGATCCAGAATGGCATCTTCAACGCTTTTCCCCTGAATTTCAGCAATTTCTGTAATTTTTTTATGATTGAGGGTTTTATCTAAAGCTGAGATTGAAATTATTATTTTTGAATAATCATGTTCGTTTTCCCGCATTTCTTTGATAACGCGGGCCCGCAATTCCGGATCTTTAAGTCTCGAAAGCATCATGTTGCGGCCGCCTTCGGTTGCCCAATCAGGAAGCATAATATACAAAACGGAACCGGTGTAAGTATAGGGATAAATATCAAAATGAACATCAACATTGCTGGTGCGCGCTGTTTCAATCAAATTTAAAGCTTCTTCCATGAAACCCCAATTTTTTTCTCCCATGGCCTTAAGATGGGAAATTTGCATCCTCACACCGGTAACTTGCGCTATGCGAATTGCCTCTTCAACCGAACGAATAAGCTCATGTGCTTCGCCGCGGATATGCGTAGTATAAACACCGTTATATTTTTTTACAACTTCAGCCAATTCCATAATTTCTCTGGATGAGGCCAGTTTCGCATGAGTATAGACCAAGCCGGTTGAAAAACCAATAGCGCCTTCTTTCAACGCCTGCGTCAGCATTTTTTTCATAACATTCATTTCGTCCGGGCTGATATCTCTGACTTCGTCTCCGACCAATCCTCTTCTGAGCGTTCCATGTCCGACCAGACTGGCAAAATTCAAGGCTAGTTTTTTATTTTCAACTTCATTTAAAAATTCTTTCATGCTAAGCCAATTGAAACTGATGTTTTTTATATCAGTCCATTTCTGAATAGATTTCATTACATCGCTATTCGCAATCGGAGCCAGTGAAGATCCGCAATTACCTCCAATAATGGTTGTTATGCCTTGGTAGAGCAAGCTTTCTAATTGGGGATCCGAAAAAATTCTCCAATAGGTGTCTGAATGGTTATTGACGTCAATAAATCCCGGAACGACATATTTGCCGGAAACGTTAATTTCTGTTTGAGCATGTTCATTGCTGAGATCGCCAATCTCGGCAATGCGCCCATCATTGATTCCAAGATCAGCTTTAAACATCGGCTTGCCAGTTCCATCAATAATGGTGCCGTTTTTTAAAATAATATCGTACATAATTTTTACCCAATTAAATCCTGTTAGCAGGAGTTTTGCTGAGCAAAACTATTTAACGGGGTGAATTTTTATTTTGCACTTAAATTATACCCTTTTTCGGGTATTCCGGCAAATATTTGTTACGTAGCATGCTACGTAACAATAAAAATTGATTATTGTCTCAACTCTACCCCTACTAAATTCTTTGGCAAAAGAAAAACCCCGAAATCGAGGTTCATGATTTATTAACTAAATGTCATTCCTACAGCCAGTTTTTGGCTTCCAGCCCATGTCTGGCGGCTTCGCGCTGAGCTTCCTGCTTGGAGTTTCCTTCACCTTCGGCGACCAACTCACTGCCTAAATAGACACCGACAATAAAATGCTTGTCATGATCCGGTCCCCATTCTTTGATGACCTTGTAGGATGGAGTGACTTTACTGTGTTCTTGCGCTTTTTCCTGAAAATAACTTTTAGCATCCAGATAGAGCTTTTTATTGAGAATTTCTGGCAGTCTTGTGGCCACGTTTTCCAGAACAAATTTTTTGGCCGCATCATAGCCTTGATCCAAATAGGTGGCACCAATAATCGCTTCCATAGCGTTGGCCAAAAGATACTGTCTGGCCCGTCCCGTGTCTTTGGCTTCGCCGCGGCTCATAAGCAGATATTTTTCTACACCCAATTCTTGCGCCACACTAGCCAGCATTTCCCCGTTAACTAAGGCGCTTCGCCAACTTGTCAGCTCGCCTTCCGGATTGGAATAATTTCCATAGAGATGTTCCGTGATGATGAGTTCCAAAACAGCATCGCCCAAAAATTCCAGACGTTCGTTGTGATCTAGCTTATAGCTTCTATTTTCATTCAAATAAGAACGATGAGTCACTGCTTGCTGAAGCAGTTCAACGTTTTTAAACTTAATGCCAATTTTTTTGGCCAAAGAATCTACCAACATAAAATGTCTAATACCAAATTACTAATTTCTAATCAAATCCCAATGACCAATTTTAAAATTGGGATTTTGAACATTGTTTAGAAATTAAAAATTAGAAATTTGAAATTTAAAAAACTTTATTAGAAAATAAAGACACTATTATTTCACTTCCTCTTCTTCTTTTTCTCCCCCATCTTCATCAGGCTTTTTATGTTTCTTCGATGTGTCATCTTTCATTGGTTCGCCCATTTCGCGATAGATGGTGCCCAAGACTCCATTCACAAAACGCGCACTGCTTTCACCGCCGAAAGTTTTGGCCAGTTCGATGGCTTCATTGATGGCGACTTTGGGAGGAACTTCGTCATAGTTGCCATGCATAAGCTCATAAATTCCAAGCCTAAGCACATTGCGGTCAATCACGGTCACTTGATCCAGCGGCCATTCCGGCGCGCATTTTTCAATCAAGATATCAATAGCAGACAAATTTTTTATCGTACCATTGACAAGAGCTGACACGAAATCATGCTCTTCTATGCCAGGCGCAAATTCTTTGACATTCCGACTTATGATTTCACCAATATGCTCGCTGTTTTTGCCTTGAAAATCCCACTCAAAGAGAGCTTGCATTGCTATTGAACGTTGTAGATGTCTATTCGCCATGTTTGTGAACCGATACGAAACTACGAAACAAATCCGAATCTATAAAATTTTCGGATGTGCGCTTTCGTAGAAGCGCTTTTCGGATACTATTTTTTCTTTTTCCCGACTTTTTTCTTAAGCGTATTCACTACTTCTTTGCCTTTGTAAAATCCGCAATTAGGACAAGCTTTGTGCGGCAACATTTGTTTTCCGCACTTTGGACAAGTTATGGTTTTTACGTTTTTGATTTTAAGCCGCTTGCGTTTAATATCACGCCTGTGTTTGGTACTGCGCTGTCTTTGTACTGGCATAAAAATATAAGTTTATAACGTTAGTAACGTTAATAATGTTAATAACGACAATAAAACTTGGTTAAAATAAATTATAAATCTTGAGTTATAATAACATGCATTTTAATATTTTGCAACTTCTATTTTTTGGCTTAAATATGGCAAATTTCAATCTTCCTGCTGAATGATGCTTTCCTTTTTTGAATAAATATTCATCAAAATTCCAATGCTGGCCATCATTACAATCAAAGAACTGCCTCCATAGCTAAGAAGTGGCAAAGGAATGCCGGTGACCGGCATAATACCGATGTTCATACCGATATTTTCAAAAATATGAACCAAAAACATACATATTATTCCTATCGCAATCAAATATCCAAAATTATCATAGGCACTGAGAGCGATTTTGCGCATACGATAAAATATTATTCCATAAAGTCCGAGAATGAAAAAAGATCCGAGAAGTCCCAATTCTTCAGCAATGGATGCGAAGATAAAATCAGTATGTTTTTCCGGCAAAAAGTTTAGTTGAGATTGTGAACCATGGCCAATTCCTTTTCCCGTTATGCCGCCGGAACCGACTGCTATCATAGATTGATTCACATTATAGCCACTACCCTGCGGATCAATCATTCTAAATTTCACCAAACTAAAAATACGATCTTTTTGATATGGTTGCAATTGAAACCAACCTAGCGTTAAAATAATCATTCCGGCTGTAGTAACAATAACTATTCTTTTTAAACTTATTCCGGAAATTATTGTCATCCCCAGCCAAATTCCAACCAGCACCATGGCACTTCCAAGATCTGGCTGCTTTATAACCAAAAGAATGATTATTCCGCAAAGAATAACTGAGGTAATAAGTTGACCAGTTTCTCCCAATTCCATTTTTTTTTGCGAGATGAAACTAGCCAAAAAAATAATCATGGAAAGTTTTGCCACTTCCACCAATTGGATATTAAAAAAACCTAAACCGATCCAGCCCGATGTTCCCCTTATGGTAATTCCAAAAACCAGCACTGCTATGAGCGCCACTACTGTTATGAAATATATAGGAGTGCTTTTAAGTTTGAAAACCTGATAATCAAAAGAAGAAAAAAAGAACATCGCTGCTATTCCTATTGAAACAAAAATAATCTGCCTCCAGAATACGCTCAGGCCTTCATTTGATGGATTTGCCATGGAAATGCTGTAGAGAACAATCAGTCCTATCACCAAAAGAAGCAAAACGGGCAATAAAAGCAACCAGTCAGTTTTAATTATTCTGTTAAACATAAAATTTACTATCTAAAGACAATAATTCTTGATGATATTTTTGCCATACATTATTTTCCTCATATCTGTCAGGAAGACACAGAAAAAGCTTGGGAATCAAAAACATCGGTCTGTGGATCTATTTCTATTTTTTCAACATTTTCCAGAATAGGCTTAGACCAAGTAACTTGAAAATTTTGCTGTTCTTTGGCACGGACAGATTCTCTCAATGTTTTATTGATTCCCACAATCTTGCCTCTTTCGTTCCTTAAAACAATTGTTACTTCTATCTTTTTGAGATCATAGATGCTTTCATTACGCAAGATCCCTTCTGCTTTGTTGCCGACTCCCGCAGGATCAATTCCGAAACTCTTTCCATAAACTCCGATCTGCGGTTTCAATATTCCCTCCAATGTTTCCCATTCAATATTTTTTATTGAAAATTCAACGTTTTTCGGAATAGCCCCATTAATAGTTGTGAGTCCGATCTTGGCTATATATTTTGTATCGGCTGGCAAAATAAAAGTATTGCCTTCACTGGATGCTATGACTGAACCAATTTCATCTTTCAAGGTGAAGCTATAACTAAAATTGCTTGAACCGGCATTTTCGTTCGGATTATTAACTTTTGCGACAACGTCATAGCTATTATTTTCTGCCGCCAAAAAAGCCACTTCCTGCACTAAGAGATCTTTTGTTTCTGAAATTTCCCTGCAAGGTGAGCATGGCCCTCCGCAATCAATTCCTTTTTCTGATTGATTTTGTTTGCCGTCAGAACAGCTCGGTCCCGGCGATTTTATAAGATATATTACCAAAGCAATCGCGCTAAAAATAATCAAGTAAACAATAATAACTATCATTCTTTTGATATTTGTTCTATTTTCCATTTTCCCTTTTAAATAAGGCTGGCTTTTCTCAAAAAAGAAATGCGAGCTTATTTTTATTATTTATTTACTTTTCATCCTTATTAAACAATTTATTGGCCTTGATTTTGTTTTGCAAAATTATTTAACAGGGCTAATTATTATGATTTATATTAAATATATATATCTATAATATCTTTTTTAATACAAAAAAACAAGCCTGGAGGCTCGTTTTTGCTTGAGTTTATAATTCCCGGCACTGGCCTACTCTCCCTCATGGAGATATCCCGACGCGTCGGGACTGCTGAAGTGCTTTCCGCCAGCTGGCGGATGCTCTGCTCGCCCCGTCACCAATTTAAGTTCATTGTTCCCGGCACTGGCCTACTCTCCCTCATGGAGGTACCATCGGCGCTGAAGTGCTTAACTACTCTGTTCGGGATGGGAAGAGGTGTTGCCACTTCGCTAGAAGCACCGGAAACAATAAACTTAAATTTAAAAACAAAATTGGTGACGGGGTGAAGGATAGGAACCTGCCTGCCGGCAGGCAGGGAGGTGTTGCCACTTCGCTAGAAGCACCGGAAATTATAAACTCAAATTTTGTCTATTATTGTCAACTAAGTAATTCTTAATTGCTAACCGTAAAAATGCGAAAGATTAATAAATCTATTAGTACTTCTCGGCTCAACATATTACTATGCTTACACCTAAAGCCTATCAACCTAGTCTTCTTCTAGGAGATCCTCTCCGACTTGCGTCGGAGTAATGTCTAATCTCGGGATGCTTTCAGCGGTTATCTCGTCCAAACATAGCTACTCAGCAGTGGACCTGGCGGTCCAGCTGATACACCAGAGGTTTGTTCTTTCCGGTCCTCTCGTACTAGGAAAGAGTTCCCTCAAACATTCACGCCTACAGTAGATAGGAGACCAACCTGTCTCACGACGGTTTGAACCCAGCTCGCGTACCGCTTTAAATGGCGAACAGCCATACCCTTGGGAGCTTCTCCACCCCCAGGATGCGATGAGCCGACATCGAGGTGCCAA
>CAZFCX010000036.1:6830-9600 GCA_964517825.1 uncultured Bdellovibrionales bacterium | reverse complement strand
AGTTTTTGACATCGGAAAAATGGCTTAATTTAGACAAAAATAGACTAGCCGTGTCAGTTTTTGCCGGCGATGAAAATTCTCCGTTTGATGAGGAAGCATTTAATCTCTGGAAAAATATTTTTGAAAAAAATAATCTGCCGGTTGCTAAAATTGCCAAACTGCCGAAAAAGAACAATTGGTGGGGAATGGAAAAAGGACCTTGCGGACCAGATACGGAAATTTTTTATTGGGCAAATAATGAAAAAGTGCCGGAAAGTTTCAATGACGACAATGAAAAATGGGTAGAAATTTGGAATAATGTTTTTTTGCAATATAATAAAATTTCTGCAGAAAAATATGAACCGCTTAAACAGAAAAATGTGGACACGGGCATGGGACTTGAAAGGACTTTGGCGGCGATCAATGGGCTGGACGATAATTATAAAACAGAACTTTTTTGGCCCATTATACAGACTCTTGCGGACTTAACACAGACTGAATACGGAAAAAATAATGAGAAAAGTTTTCGTATTATTGCTGATCATCTAAAAGCGGCGGTGTTTATAATTTCTGATGGTGTAAGCCCTTTGAATGTCGGAGCTGGTTATGTTTTGCGCAGGTTAATACGCAGAGCAATCCGTTATGGAAAAATGCTAGGTATAGAGAACAATTTTACCAAGCAAATTGCGGAAATCGTAGTTGAAATTTATAAAGATTTTTATCCAGAATTGGAAAAAAATAAAAATAGGATCTTTGAAGAATTAGAGAAAGAAGAAAAAAAGTTTAAAATAACACTAAAAAAAGGACTAAATATTCTTAATAAGTTGTATCCCATTGGAGTAAAAAAACTAGAAGCTGATGAATTTCCGCCTGTTATAAATAAAGATGTTGATCCAGAAAAAGTTTTTGATTTGTATCAAACATATGGATTTCCATTCGAAATGATACAGGAAGAATTAAATAAAAGAGGACTTAGAGCTTATGAAGAAGAATTTGAAAGAAGATTGAAAAAGCATCAAGAAAAATCTCGCACGGCTTCTACCGGAATGTTCAAAGGCGGGTTGGCGGATGCAAGCGAAAAAACGGTGCAATATCACACGGCAGCACATTTGATGCTGGCGGCTCTCAGGCATGTGCTTGGAAATCATGTTATGCAAAAAGGATCAAACATCACAGCTGAGCGTTTGCGTTTTGATTTTTCCCATCCGGACAAAATGACAGATGAACAGAAAGCCGAAGTCGAAAAAATTGTTAATATGGCAATTGAAGCGCATCTGGATGTGGTGCGCGAAGAAATGCCACTAGAGGTGGCCAAAAAAACAAATGCGATGGGAGTTTTTGACGCAAAATATGGTGACAATGTTTCTGTTTATTCCATAGTCAATGATGATGCGATAATAATAAGCCGGGAAATATGCGGCGGTCCACATGTCAAAAATACCAGCGAGCTGGGACATTTTAAGATTCAGAAAGAAGAATCATCCAGCGCGGGTGTGCGAAGGATAAAGGCTGTTTTGGAATAAATTAGGCTAAACAAAGCCACTATTGACATATTAAATCTAATAAGGTATACTGAAATACGTGCATATAATTTTCTTAATATAACGTAAAATCATGTTGGCAATTATCAAAACAGGTGGCAAGCAATATAAAGTGGCTGAGGGCGATAAAATCAAGGTGGAAAAGCTTGAAGGCGAAGCAGGAGCAAAAATTACATTTGACGAAGTGCTTTTTGTGGGTGATGAAAAAGATGTCAAAGTTGGAACTCCACTTGTCAAAGGCGCAAAAGTTGAAGGCAAGATCGTGAGCCAAGGACGCCACAAGAAAGTTTGGGGAATCAAACACAAGCCAAAGAAAAGATATAAGGTCAAATTCGGTCACAAACAGCTTTTCACTGAAGTGGAAATTACAAAAATAGCGTAGAACTTTCTATAAAAAAACATCCCGAGCAATTGAGATGTTTTTTTAATGTAATAAAACTCAAGCATTAACTTTTCTTGTCTTGAAAGAAAGGTTAGTAAGAAATTCTTTAGTAAAACTATTTTCCACCTTTCTTTTTCCGCAAAAGAAAGGTGGAGGAAAGAAAACTCTCGCACGGAGAAATGCGGCGACAAACTGCTCGCTCACTCGCTAAAATTCCTGCTCCACTTCGCTACGTTTAAGGAATTTCTTAACGCTCGTTTCGCGGCAGATTTGTATCGGCGCATTTCTAGTGCGAATAGAAATGCAAAAATTCAGCGTTTTGCATCCCGCATCGCATTTTAAAAGCGCCATATGAAGTACGTAGGCAAAGCGCGAGTGATGAGCGTTTGAAAATTTTGTGAGGAGCGAAGCGGAATTGAAATTTTAGCGAAGAACGAAGCGCTTGCCATCAGTATCTTCATCCTGGCGCGACTTTCTTTTGTAACTTTTCTTATCCTAGAAAGAAAAGTTAATGCTAATTTTGTGGGTTATTATTTAGGAAGAAAAGTAATAACATTATAATTCTTTGCGATTTTTTAGTGCTTCGGAAAGGGTAATTTCGTCGGCATATTCAAGGTCGGCGCCGGTAGAAAGTCCGCGGCCTAATCTAGTGATTTTTACTCCCAATGGCTGAAGTTTTCTTTTTAAATATAAAGCAGTCGTGTCGCCTTCAGTGGTTGGATTGGTGGCCAGAATGACTTCCGTTATTTTTTCTTTTTCAACACGCCTCAAAAGCTCTGGAATTTTAAGGTCAGATCCGGCGTCTCCAACTTGCAAAACCCCGCCAAGAACATGGTAGAGGCCATTAAATGCCTTGGTTCGTTCTAAG
>CAZFCX010000036.1:0-6820 GCA_964517825.1 uncultured Bdellovibrionales bacterium | reverse complement strand
GGAAATTATATCGAGCGGTTCTTCAACGACGCAAATTGCATGCTGGTCGCGTTTGGAGTCTTTGCAATATTCGCAAAGTTCTCCTTCGGCAATATTGAAGCAGCGATGGCAAATTTTCATGCTTTTTATCTCCAATAGATTCTCGGCAAATTCTTTGATTTTTTCGGTGTCCTGTTTGAACAAAAACAAAACCAGTCGTTCAGCCATTTTGGGGCCGACGGAAGGCAGGGAAGCGAGATTTTTTATTAGTTTTTGAAAAGCTTTAGGATACACGATAAAATAATTTTCAATTATCAATTTTCAATTTTCAAACAATATTTAAATTTTTTAATTTTAAAATTGAATCATTGGAAATTGTTTAGCCCCTCTCGCCCAAGGCGAAGCCGAGGTGGAAAATTAGAAATTAAAAATTAGAAATTTAATTCTGCGTGTGTATTTTCTCCAGTGATTTGAATGATGCGCAGTTTTCTTGGAAGAAAGCGCTGATTTCACCGACCGGTCCGTTTCTGTGTTTGGCAATGATGACCTTCACAATGCCTTTGTTTGGAGTGTCAGGTTTTTCGCGGTCTTCACGATACAAGAATAGCACAACATCGGCATCCTGTTCAATCGAACCGGATTCGCGAAGATCAGAAAGTTTTGGAATTTGCGGTGAACGTGATTCCACGGCTCTGGATAGCTGGGAAAGAGCCAAGATTGGTATATTAAGTTCTCGTGCCAAGTTTTTGAGTCCGCGGGAAATTTCAGAAATTTCCTGCACGCGATTGTCTCCGCTGCCGCGGCCTTCCATCAACTGCAGATAGTCGATAATAATAAGTCCCAAATGATGTTCGGCTTGCAAACGCCGTGCCATTGTGCGCATCTCCATGATGTTAGCGCTGGCCGTGTCGTCAATAAACAATTTGGCTTCCGACAAAACACCCATAGCATCGCCAATTCTTTGAAAGTCATTATTATCACCTTCACTCTTGAGCCGGCCGGTTCTGAGACGCCACAAATCAACGTTTGCTTCAGCGGCGAGCATACGGTCAACCAGCTGATCAGAGGACATTTCCAAGGAAAACATGCCAACAGCCACGTTTTCACGAACAGCGATATGCCGAGCAATATCCAGAGCCAAAGATGTTTTTCCAATTGAAGGACGGGCAGCCAAAATTACCAAATCGGATTTTTGAAGGCCGGCCAAAATATTATCCAAATCATGAAAGCCGGTCGGAATGCCTCTGAATTTATTGCCGTCACGATGGAGTTCGTCTATGCGGTTGAACGCAGCTTCCAAAATTGACCTGATTGGAATGAAATCCTGTTTGATGTATTTTTGCGAAACGGAAAAAAGTTTTTGTTCGGCATCATCGAGAATTTTTTCGATGTCATCGCCTTCATTGTATCCGGCTTCCAAGATTTCTGTTGCAGCATGGATGAGTCTTCGGAGCAAGGCTTTTTTCTGCACGACTTTGGCGTAGTGGACAATATGGGAGGCTGATGGCACGCTGCCGACCAAAGAAGCTATATAGGCACTGCCGCCGACTTTTTCCAGTTGTTTTTTTTCGTCTAATTTATTGGAAATGCTGAGCACGTCCAAAGGATCGCGCTGTTCATAGAGTTCCAGCATGGTTTCATAGATGATGTTGTGAATGTCTTTGTAGAAATCGCCGACTTTCAAAAGATCAGCAATTTTTATAATCGCATCTTTTTCCAACATCAAAGAACCCAGAACTGATTGCTCAGCCTCGAGGTTGTGCGGAGGAACACGTAAATCGCTTTGCGGATTATTTTTTAAACTTGCTGTCATAGTTAGTTTTTATATAAAAATATTTTTTTTGCTTATAATATATATCGCTCGAATTTTTAATTTCCAATTCTCAATTTTTAAATAATTTCCAATTTATAATGTTTAATTTTAAATCAAATCTCAATGACTAAATTTCAAATTTTCAAAACTAAACTCAAACATTTTTTAAGAATCTAAAAAGCTAATTCCCGAAAGCTAATTAATTATAGGCAAGGTTGGGATTAAAATCAACAGGTTTAAAGGCTGATTTATACACTAATTACCCACAGTATTGATCCCGCACTAACTTTTCACAAGCGCAAAGCGCTAATTGGCAAAGCTAGTGAGAAGTTAGTGCGGGATTGACTTTTAGGCGAAAAAAGAGTATAATAAGAAGATAGTATACAAAAAGGCAGGAAATTATTTCTCGCCTTTTCTTTTTGCCCAAAATAAAAAAAGCCAAGCGACGCCTGGCTTTTTGTTATATTAAAGTTTTTAAAACTATTTTTGTTTGATTGACGAACCATCCTTTGTATCTTCAACAACATATCCTTTTTTCTCAATCAGTGCCCGAAGATCATCGGATTTTTTGAAATCCTTGCCTTGTCTTGCGCTTTCTCTTTCCTGAACCAATTTTTTGATTTCTTCCGGAATTTCAGCTTGGCCGGAAAGCACAAAACCGAAAACAGAATTCATTTTTTTCCAAAGTGCCAGAGTTTTTTTAGCATCTTCGGAAGAAAAAGAATTTTCTGCAATTTTTTTATTAATATCCGTAATCATTTCATAAACAACGCTGAGAGCCAGCGGAGTGTTGAGATCATCATCCATAGCTGATTCGAATCTTTTGCGAATGTCATCCAATTTATCCGAATAATTTTCCGCAGCCGAAACATTTCCGGCAGCCACAGCTTCCAGATTCAAAACAAAGTCATTAATTCTTTGGAAATTTTTGCGAGCCTGTTCTAATGCGTCCCAGGTAAAATTAATCTGCGAGTGATAATGAGCAGAAAGTAATAACAAACGGAAATTCATAGCGGAAAAACCTTTGTCTTTTATGTCTTCTAATTTATAAAAATTACCTTTTGACTTTGACATTTTTTCACCATCAACCATGAGATGCCTAAGATGCAGCCAATAATTTACAAATTTTTGCCCAGTGTAGCCTTCAGTTTGGGCGATTTCAGCTTCGTGATGGGGAAAAATGTTGTCTTCGCCGCCAGTATGAATGTCCAAAGTATTTCCCAAATACTCAGTGCTCATGGCGGAGCATTCAATGTGCCAGCCCGGATAGCCCTTGGACCAAGGCGAATCCCATTTTAAAATATGTTTTTCCGGAGCTTTCAACCAGAGTGCAAAATCCCACGGATTTTTCTTGTCAGGATGTTCTTCAAGGCGCGCACCGACTTTCAAATTATCCAGAGTATTGCCGGAAAGTTTTCCATAATCAGGGAATTTAGTAACATCGAAAAAAACATTGCCATTTTTTTCGTAAGCAAAGCCTTTTTGCAAAAGGCCTTCAATAATTTTTATCATTTGCGGAATATGAGCAGTGGCCTTGGGAAAATAATGCGCTGGCAATATGTTCATTTCTTTTTCCGTCTGCCTGAAATAATCTTCATAAAATTTAGCAATTTCTTCCGGTTTTTTCTTTTCTTTAAGCGCCGTTTTTTCCAATTTGTCTTCGCCAGAATCTCCCTGACCGATATCATCCTCGGTTAAATGACCAACGTCTGTAATATTTTTAATCAAGCGAACTTCATACCCGCAATATTCCAAATAACGCCGAATAGTATCAGAAAGCAAATAGGCTCGAATATTTCCTATATGAATATAATCATAAACAGTCGGGCCGCAAGTATACATCCCGACCTTGCCGGGATTGATGGGTTTAAACTCCTCTTTTTGTTTAGATAAAGTATTGTAAATCTGTAACATGGCGTTATTTAAGTGGTTTATACTTGATACATTATACCTGATACATGATACTGTCTAGATTACAGCCATTTCTTTGCCTTGAAAAGAGCGATTGTGCAGAGAGAGATAATAAGCATTATGGAAACGTGGATGGCAAAAGCGTAGGGGCTGTTGCTGAAAGGGATAGCGGCACTCATAGCCAGAATATTGGAATAAACCGTAATTGGCAAAAAGATAGCATTGAAAACAGTCAGGATTTTCATGGTAAAGTTCAATTTGTTGGAAAGCAGGGAATTGTTGGTTTCTTCCAGGGATTCTATGGTTTCCTTGTTGCTTTCAAGCGCGTTCCAAAGGCGGATGTTGGTGCCGATAAGATCCTGAAAATAGGGGACAATTTCCGGATCGATCAAATGGCTTTTCATTTGCGTCAAAGATTCAATAATGCTTCTTTGCGGCTTCAGCGTTCTTCTGAAATTCAGGATATCTCTTTTGACTATGGAAATTTCAAAAACCATTTCTTTTTCTTTGCCGTTGAAAACCTGCTCTTCTATGAAAATCAACTTTTCGTGAATATGATCCAGATTAGGAAAAAGCGAATCAAGAAGCATCTCAATAATTTTGTAAAGCAGATGAACAGGTGTCTTGCCCATATACAATCGGCGCTTGCCTTCGCTTTCCTGCAGAGATTCAAAAAAACTTTTAAGCTGAGGCATCTCTTGAGTATGCCCAGTAATCAAATGATCCTTGGTCAGGACAATGTCGAGTTCGCCTGGAGATGTCATGCGGGTTTTAGGATCGAAAAGCGGAATATGTAAGGTCATGAAAATGCAATTGTGATATTGCGTGGCTTTCGGCCGGTAGGTTGGCGTGACAAACTCTTCAATTGCCAGCGGGTGGATGTCGAAATTCTCCTGCAAATACAAAACATCATCTGCGCCGGGGTCAGTGAAATCAATCCAGGTTATATTTTTGAACGAAACCGTCTTCATTTTGTTTTTGTTTTCAATTTTAACCTATAGGTGCTTTTTAAAATTCTGATTTAATAATTTTCCCACTAAATTACTAATCTTTTACCAATATACTAATTTAAAAAAAATAAGCCGTTCTTGTATTAGTACATTCGTATCATATTGGTAAATTCGTTGGGAAAGAAAATTAAGAATGTGAATTAAACTATAAACATAAATAGATACGAATTAAATAATATAAATCTTATCTATTGCGAATTATACACTATTTTCTTTTTGTTGACAAAAGAATCGGTGTTGAGTAAATTTAATAGTATGAGAAAAGCAATATTGCTTGCTATAAGAATTTATCAAAAGACATTGTCTCTTGACCATGGACTTTTATCTAAAATTTCCACAAAGAGATATTGCCGGTTTCATCCGTCTTGTAGCCAATATGCCTACGAGGCAGTGGAAAGATTTGGAGTTTTGAAAGGGTTGTGGCTGGCAGTTAAAAGAATTTCCAGATGCCACCCATGGAATGACGGGGGATATGATCCCGTACCGAAAGAATAAAAGAAGGAGGTTTTTATGGAAATACTCTGCAGTAACAAGGTTAAAATGAACGAGGTAGACTGTTTGGGATGCGAGAATATTTATGAATGCCTTCAGGATGAAACGAAAACCAGCGGAGTAGACAATGATGTTTTGCAATTGCTTCGCATTTCCGTTCACAACTCCAAAAATGATTTTAACTGCTCTTTAAAAAAAGGAGATTGCGGCTTATATCCTTTTCTTGCGCCTGAAAGATGTAAAGAAAAAAGGAAATGGAAAGAGGGTCGCGATTGCAAAGGTTGCTGGGGAAATGAAAAAAATATTTCACCGGCATTTTTAGGTTAAAAGTCAGGAAAGGGGGTGAGAGTTGGTTTTAATTTTTTCAGCAGTAAAATAAAAAAACAGGAGGATTTATGGCGAAGAAGGGCAGTTGTGGTAAGCCGGTAAAAAAGGCGGATTGCGGTGTTTTAAAGTCAGCCTGTTTTGGTTGTCAATTCATGCCTTCGCGTAAGTTACGAAAAACGCAAAATCAAGGCGCATCTAGCTATAGACAGCCAACAATTACCGTCAATATGATTGCCAATGCTAATTTCAGGAAATTCACAAAGTCCGGGAGCAACGTTTCCCAGGCAATCTAAAGTTTTAATTAATGGTTTTTTTAAGGCCGCTGCGTAGTGATAAAAAACGTAGCGGCCTTTCTTATTTTTACAAAGTTAGCACTCGGACTTGACGACTGCTAACGCATACGCTATAATCAAAACAATAAACAAAGAACAGTGAACAACAAACAATAAAAACAGATTTCAAAACGCATTTTATTGGTCATTGTTTCTTGATCATTGATCACTGAATTATATGAATACTCGGCAAGAAAAAATATTATCAGCCGTAATAGAAGAATATACCAAAACTGCCGTGCCGGTCGGTTCGCAGATTTTGGCGAGCAAATATCATTTCAAAGTCAGTCCGGCGACTCTCCGGAACGACATGATGGCTTTGGAAAAAGAAGGATTTCTCTATCAGCCTCACATCAGCGCCGGCCGAATCCCAACTGACAAAGGCTATCGCTATTTTGTCGAAGAAATCATGAAGGACAAAGAATTGTCTAAGGATGAACAGCACAAATTGCAGCGCGAATTTTTGAAACTCAAAGCGCAGAACACTCGGCTGACCAAAACATCTGCCAAACTGCTCTCACATCTCAGCGGTAACTTGGCCATCAGCGGTCTGATTGATAATGATGAATTTTCTGATTTTGGAATGAGAGAACTTATGGAAGAACCGGAATTTCGCGAACTGGATGACATGTGCCGCTTGGTGGAAGTTTTGGATTATGTGGATGAAAAATTCGAGAAACTGATGAAAGAAATCAAAACTGGTGAAACAAAAATTTTCATTGGCAAAGAAAACCCGATTGAAGGAATAACAAATTGTTCTATGATGGTGTCACCATATAAATTAAAAACCGGAGAAAAAGGCATCCTGGCGCTTATTGGTCCGAAAAGGATGAAATATGCCAAAAACAAATCGGTAATGGAATATGTTAAAAAGTTATTGGGAGCGTCAATGGTGATTTGTATAATAATTTTTAATTTTTGAATTTTTAATTTTATAAATAAATTATAATTTCTAA
>CAZFCX010000035.1:0-9768 GCA_964517825.1 uncultured Bdellovibrionales bacterium | reverse complement strand
CTCGCATTTTTGCCGTTTCTACTAATTAATCACCACACGTTTTGACAAAGAGCCATAAAAAAACCGAATGTATTTATAATACTGATATCGCTCAAAAGTATTTTAAAAATAACCGGAAAATAATATGAAAACACCCGACATTAAGTTATTTCCACTGTTCCGTTTTGAACAATTCCTTTTATCTTTTGCAACAGATCCGAATCATGTTCAATTGAGAACGGCGTTTCCAATTTGTTGGTTTGGTGATGCAAAAAAACTTTGCATTTTCCATTTTGACAAGATTTGAAAAGAGCAGACAACTCTTGGATCATTTCCGGCTTAGCGTCATTGGGCAGCGTAACAACTAGCTTAGTCAGCTTGTTTTCGCCAGAGGCGAATCCGCCTTGGGCGGAAGCTTCATTAGCTTCATTAGGAATAAAATTATTTTCGTTTTCTTTGTGGGCATATTCGTTTTTTTCGTGTTTAGATTTCGTCGCTTCGATGCGCAGATAATTTTCAATTTCAGCCTGATTGATTTCTTTAGCATCATCGACGATCAGCTTGTACTCATCATCTTTGTCGGAAAGTCTTCCGGTAGCGATAATAGCTTTCTCTTCTTGCCATAAGCTGGCGATCCTTTCCAGTATTTTTGGAAAAACAAGCAACTCGATGGTTCCTTTGGTATCGGCTAAAATTATAAAATACATGGTTTGCTGATTTTTGGTTAGTATTTTTTGGATTTTCAAAATCACGCCGCCGACAGAAATTTTTTGTCCCACCAGATTTTTGGAAAGTTTATCGGTAGGGATAGCGACTTTTTCAATGTATGGCTGGTATTCCAAAGCCGGATGGCCGCTGACATACAGTCCCAGAAGCTCCTTTTCCCAGTTTAGTTTTTGTTTTCTGCTGGCCGGAGCAGAGTCCAGAAGTTTGACACAAGGAGTTTCCAAAACATTTTCACCAAAAAGGCTTTCCTGGTTGGAGTTTTTCATTTTTTGGATATTTTTTGAAAAGGTCAAAATATTTTCCATGCTTTCAATTATCTGATTTCTCTCTCCCAGCTCGTCCAAAGCCCCAACTTTAGCCAGAGCCTCAATGGATTTTTTATTCAGGTCTTTTGTTTGGACTCTTTCCAAAAAATCTCCAAGAGACTTGAATTTTCCATTTCTTTTCCTTTCCTCAACAATCTCGTGCGCAACAACGTGTCCGACATTTTTGATCGCATTAAATCCGAAGCGAATTCTTTCGGTTCCTGTTTCATCGACAATTACGGCAAAATCTTCAAAACTTTCATTGACGTTGGGCGCTAAAACCTCAATGCCCATGTCGCGACATTCGCCGGCTTCAATAGCTATGCGGTCAATGTTGTCCTGATCGGAAGTCAAAAGAGCAGCCATGAATTCAGCTGGAAAATGTGCTTTGAGATAGGCAGTCTGATAGCCAATGAGCGCATAACAAGCGGCATGGGAACGATTAAATCCATAGCCCGCAAACGGTTCTGTAGGTTATAAAGGCATAAGCCGCTGAATGAGACTTATTAAATCCATATTCGCCAAATCCCGCCATAAGATTATAAATCTTAGTTGCAAGCTCACCGTCAACGCCCTTTTCAATAGCGCCCTTAACGAACAGTTTTCCGAGCTTTTCCATTTTATCAATTTGTTTTTTGCCCATAGCTTTTCTGAGGACATCGGCTTCACCCATGGAAAAGCCGGCCAAATCTCTGGCAATCTGCATGACTTGTTCTTGATAGACGGCAACGCCGTAGGTATTTTTGAGAATCGGTTCCAGTTTCGGATGGACATAACTAATTTTTCGGCCATGTTTGCCGGAAATAAAATCCGGAATCCAGTCCATCGGCCCTGGACGATAGAGCGCGACCATGGCAATAATATCTTCCAAGACTGTGGGCTTTAACATTTTCAAATATCTTTTCATCCCGCTGCTTTCCAATTGAAAAACTCCGGTTGTGTGCGCTTGTTGCAAAAGTTCAAAAGTTTCCTTATCATCCAGTGGAATCTTGTCAATATCGATTTCCAGTTTTTTGGTTTTACGGACGATGCGCAAAGTGTTTTGAATGATGGTGAGGTTTTTGAGTCCCAAAAAGTCCATTTTTAAAAGTCCGATTTTTTCTACATAGCTGGATTTAGTTGAAGACGAATATTGAGTCACTGTTCCTTCATGGGCACCAGTAACATTTTGAATCGGCGAATATTCAGTGACCGGTTTTTTGGTGATGACGACGCCGCAAGCGTGCATGCCGGCGTGCCTGACCACGCCTTCCAGGCGCATGGCATTGTCGATCAGTTTTTTGGCATCTACACCGGAAGCGTAATGTGCCTTAAATTCCGGCACTTCCTCCAGGGCTTTTTTGATGGAAGTGAACATCGGAATCATTTTGGATGTTTTATCACAAAATTCATAAGGAAAACCCAGGGCGCGGCCGGTGTCGCGAATGGCAGCACGGGCAGCCATAGTTCCAAAAGTGATGATTTGCGAAACATGGTTGTCGCCATATTTCTGGCGGACATATTCCAAAACCTTGTCGCGCTTGTCGTCGGCAAAATCCATGTCGACATCGGGCATAGAGATACGATCCGGATTCAAAAATCTTTCAAAAAGAAGATCGTATTTAATCGGGTCTATATTGGTGATGCCGGTGATATATGAAACAAAACTGCCGGCGGCGCTGCCTCTGCCTGGGCCGACCACTATGCCGTTTTCTTTGGCCCAATTGACGAAATCTTGCACAATCAAAAAGTAGGAAGCATAACCGGTTTTTTCAATAACAGAAAGTTCATACTCCATGCGGTCGCGATGTTTCTGTTCAATGTTTTCACCGAATCTTTTTCGGAGTCCTTCTTCGCAGAGATGGCGAAGATAGCTCATATCCGTGTAGCCTTCCGGCACTTCAAAATGCGGCAATTGCGTTTCCCCGAGTTTAAGCTGAAAGTTGCATTGTTCGACAACCAGTTGGGTATTGGACACAACTTCCGGATGATTCGGAAAAGCGGCCGCTACTTCTTCCGGCGAACGGAGCGACAGATCAAAATCCAAAAGATTCATGCGGTCCTTTTCCTGCACTTTGCGGTTGGTTTGCACGCAGAGCAAAATATCCTGCGCGTCCGCGTCGGCTTTGTTGACATAGTGAACATCGCAAGTGGCCACTACCGGAATATTTAATTCTTCTGATAATTTGAAAATTCCATCATTGGCAATTTCCTGATTGGCAAATCGCGGATGATTCTGCACTTCCAGAAAAAAACTGCCTTCGTCAAAAATATCTTTATATTCCAAAGCCAGCTCTTTGGCTTTGTCATATTTTCCCATAATGATATGCGCCGGAATTTCTCCTTCGGCGCAAGCCGAGAGACCGACAAGGCCTTTGGAATATTGCCGGAGCAGTTCACGATTGATGCGCGGTTTGTAATAGAATCCGTCAAGATGGGCAATGGAAACCAGCTTCATAAGATTGTGATAGCCCTCATCATTTTTAACCAGTAATATCAGATGATAGCGCTTGCGGTTTTCAGCGGTCGGATCTTTCGATTTATAGTCTCCACTGGCAACATACATTTCACAGCCAATGATCGGCTTCACTCCTTTTTCCTTGGCTTTGATGAAAAGTTCTACCGCGCCGTACATTACGCCGTGATCAGTGAGCGCGATTGAATCCATCCCCAGTTCTTTGGCACGATTAAGCAGGTCATCGATCTTGCCGAGACCATCCAATAAGCTGTAGTGGCTATGAACATGTAAATGAGTGTATTTTGATGACATAGAAAGTTTTGTGAAATAATTTTCTTACTTTAATTTACAATGATCAATTATCAATTTACAATCAAATCTCAATGAATAAATTTTTAAACTTTCGAAATTAATAAATTGAAAATTCAATGAAAATTGTGAATTGAAAATTGAAAATTTAAAAGCCTCTACCAAAACAGCAGGGCTTAAATAAAAGACTATTTAAAATTTGTATCTCTGAACGCAACATAATTTTATGTTTATCTTCATCTCCCGGGGACTGGCCGCTGGGTTTTGCAAGATAAGTTATTCTCTACGAATTACGAATTCATACGAATATACGAATCCATAACTCAAAGTCAGTATAGCACAAGTTTAAAAAATAAAAAGTCCCTCATTTAATGTGGTATAATTCTATCTATGGACAAGCATATAAAAAAATGGTGGGTTAAAATATTCATATTTTTCATAGCAGTTGTTTTAACGGGCGTAGCCTATTTGGCGCAAGCGCGTTTTTCATCATTTAGGTCGGGTGATGAAAAAAATATTGAGCAAATTGAAGAAAAAAACGCTGCTCCGTCAGCTGACAATGAACAAAAAACAGAAAAATCCGACGATTTGCTTTCAATTATTGAAACGCCCGCGGCCATTCAGCCGGAAAAAATTGAAAAAAAGGTTAAAACGCCATTGCCGGACATAGAAAGAAGTAAAAATCCGGAAACGCGCCTCAGTGAAGCAATGGTTTATACGCAGCCGCAAATTCTGACGGGAAAATACATCGATGTCAGTTTGACCTATCAAAATCTGGTTATTTTTCAGGATGGAGTGCCACTTAAGGCTTATTTGATTTCTTCCGGCAAAAGGGGACTACTCACGCCAAGCGGAACATTCAAAGTTGAAAACAAATATCCAAGAGCTTGGTCAAAAAATTATGGTTTGTGGATGCCGTATTGGATGGCATTTTTGCCGTCGGGAGCAATGGGAATTCATGAACTGCCGGAATGGCCGGGAGGATATAAAGAAGGGGCCAGTCATTTGGGCGTACCTGTTTCGCATGGGTGCATAAGATTGGGAATTGGTTCGGCCAAAGAAGTTTATGATTGGGCGGAAATCGGCACACCGGTGGTTATACATAAATAATTTGTGATATAATATCAATAAGCTTGATTTAATTTTTTTAAACAATCCTGATTAAATAATTCGCTTACAGCGAAATTTAACCCCGAAGCAGAGTTATGCTCGCTACGGGGCAAGCAGGACAAGAAAATATGAATGAAGAAAATTTCACTCCAAATGAACAACCGATTTTGGAGCCGAAGAAAAATAATATAGTGCCGATTGTGATTATTATTGTGATCGTGGCTATCACAGCGGGAGTTATCGGTTTTCTGCTTGCTAAAAAAACCCAAGCGCCAGCAACTGAGCCAGCTGCACAAACGTCAGAAGTAAAAACAGCTTCAGATGTGCAAAAGCCAGTAGTTCAACCAGCCGAAACAACACAATCAGTAGATGAAACTGCAAGTTGGAAGACGTATACAAATGCAAAGTATGGTTTTGAATTTAAATATCCGGCTGATCTCATAACAAAAGAGGATTTATCAGGTACTGTTTTCGGTGTTTCTTTTTCCGATAAAAATGGAATGAAAAATGATCAGATAGCTATTAATCAGTACAAAGCGTCAGAACTACCTTCTATAAATTCCCTAATTCAGCAAATAAAAAAAGATAGACTTGCCTTGAGTGAGCCAAGTGAATATTTAGTAAGTGGAATAAAGGGTTTGCAAATTATTGAAAACGCTCCAGTGCCACAATATAAGGTATTTATAGAAAAAGATAGTTTTACTTATATTTTTTCTATTGCGAATGAATCACCTCGGCTTAGTGAATTCAATAAAATCCTTTCAACTTTCAAATTCACCAACACAGTAACAGACGAAACTGCGGATTGGAAGACGTATGTAAATGATTCTTATGGATTATCTTTTAAATATCCTAAAACTTATACAATGGATCCAATAAGCAATCTTGAAGCAGGAACATTAAAAACGCTGAAATTATTTGATACAACCAGACCAGGAAACCCAACAATTGAATTTGTGGTGCCAGATGGAGTAGGAGGAGGTTCTTTTGATATAATCTATGATACGGAAATTGAAAATGGAAAGATTGTAATTAAAAACAGAAAACCTGATTTTGGTAAGTATGATACACATGCCGCAGATAACAAAACTCGTATAGAATTTAAAATCGGTTATTTATATGGTCCTACGGGTAGCATGTATGACTCTAAATACTCAGCAACTTCAGGTAATGGCATTTCAGTGTGGTTTTCTTATAATAAAAGTGAAGATTACGAGCAAGAATTAAAAGATATTATTTCCACAATTACAATTACTAAGCCTGAAATATACGGCAAAAAGTAAAATTCTTGCCACTTTCAAATTCACTAACACAGTAACAGACGAAACTGCGGATTGGAAGACATATAAAAACACAGAAAATAACTTTGAAATAAAATATCCTCTTGGATGGAAAACAAATCAAGCCAATGTTAATCAAGTTGAATTCTATAACTCTGAAAATCCTAAAAATGATTATTTGTTCAGAATTGATGTGGTTAAAAATCTAAATAAGAGTTTGAATGTTTGGTTAAAAGATAATATCCAGGACGCGAACGTTGAAAATCAAAGCGTTTCTGTTGCCGGAATAGAAGCTTTAAAATTTATATCTTTACCATCAACGCAGGCTCCCGGAAACATAGAATATTGTTTTATAAAAAACAATGTTGGCTATATTCTTACTACGGCGTATATCGACACGAGCAATGGGATAGGAGAAAAAATTCTTTCCACTTTCAAATTCACAAACTAAAAAATCTTAGAATTTTTTAAAATCACTGCCTTTTACGGGCGGTGATTTTTTTATGTTGTGTATAAAAGGTTATCTGCTATATACTTACAATATATGGAAAAATTTACCCCGTACTAACTTTGTGGAGGCCATATGAGCCAAAATGTTTAACAAATTTAATAAAATTAAGATGCAGGAACAAGAAATAACAACCAATAAAGAAAGCAAGCCAAAAAACCGCAAAGTTAGTGCGGGGTCTACATTTAACTTAGAAAAAGAATTGGTGGAGCAGGGCTACGATGCCGTGATCGGAGTGGATGAAGCTGGGCGCGGACCGCTTTGTGGACCAGTAGTTGCAGCAGCGGTGCTACTGCGGAATTCAGAATTTCGAATTTTGAATTTCGAATCAAATCCCAATGAAAAAATTTTCAATGACCCAATGTGGGAGCTAGTCAGAGACTCGAAAAAGCTTTCAAAAAAACAGCGGGAAAAGGTTTTTGATTTCATCCATGAAAATTTTCATGTTGGAGTGGGACTTTGCAATCACGAAACAGTTGATCGGATTAATATTTTGGAAGCAAGTTTCCTGGCGATGAAAAAGGCAGTTTCGGACTTAGCCAAAAACGTCAAAACGTCAAAACGTCAAAACGACGAATGCGAAAACCCTATAAGCTATAAGCTAACAGCTAAAAGCTGTGTTTTGGTTGATGGTAATAAAAAAATTCCCAATTTTTCAATGGAACAAAAGGCGGTGGTGGGCGGCGACAAAATCGTTAAATCAATTTCCGCGGCTTCCATAATTGCCAAAGTGACGCGGGACCGAATAATGTTGGAAATGCATGCCAAATATCCGCAGTATGGTTTTGACAAGCATAAAGGTTATGGAACAAAAATGCATATGGACGCGCTTTCCAAACATGGCCCTTGTGAAATTCACCGCCAAAGCTTCGCACCGGTCACTCGCTTGCTGCGTAATGCGGGCAGAAAAAAGCCTAAAAAAACGGCTATTGACAATTAACGCTAAAAATGATATATTTTTTTGAAGTTCCTTACATTAAACTAAAAAAGGGGAGGGTAAATCATGCAAATTGTCAGCGCGGAAGTATATTACAGAATTAGGGGATTTGAATTTGCAGTTAAATTGGATGGAAATGATATCGAAATCTTGCAGCAAATTACAAATCCCAAAGCCAAAAAAACCAACAAAATTCAAGCAAAAATTAAGGAAATCATCAATTTTGCTTGCCGGAGAGCAACAAGGCGCACTTTTACAAAAAAAGAAAAAGATAAAATAATTCTTATACAGGTAGGAGAAATTCAATGGGATTCTCCTGCTGAAGCTGAAGAGCTAGAAAGTATCCTTCAGTGTGCTATCTGATTTTTTCAAGGGCTTTCGGAAACGTGTTTTCCGAAAGCTCTTTACATTTTAGTTTAATAATGCTATTCTAACCAAAGTCTTATAACTTATTAAGAATAAAGATATGACACATAAAGCAATTGTTTTGAAAGCCAAAGTCCGCGAAATTACCGGCAAAAAGGTTGACCAGCTTCGCAAGGAAGATTTGATTCCGGCTATTATGTATGGCCATGATGTCAAACCGCAGAATTTGGCAGTGAATTATTTGGATTTTAGCCGCGTGTATGAAAAAGCTGGAGAAAGCGCGCTGATTGAGTTGGAAGTAGCAGGAAAAAAAGCTAATGTTTTGGTGCATGATCTGCAACACGAGCCGATGAGTGGCCGATTTTCGCATATCGATTTTTTCCAAGTTAACATGAAAGAAGAAGTTGAAACTGAAATTCCTTTGGAATTTGTGGGCGAGTCTCCAGCTGTCAAAGAGTTGGGTGGCGTGCTGATCAAAAGCCTGGATGAAATTTCAGTTAAATGTTTGCCAGCTGATCTGCCTGAAAAATATGAAATTGATCTTTCAAAACTGGCAACTTTCGATGATGTGATTGCGGTCAAAGATTTGCAAGTTTCCGATAAGATTGAAATTTTGTCTGATCCGGAAACAATCATAGCTTCCGTTCAGGAGCCTCGTTCACAGGAAGAACTGGAAAGCCTTGAAACGAAAGTTGAAGAAGATGTGACAAAGGTTGAGGGCGTTGTCAAAGAAGAAACAGCCACACCTGAGGCAGCAGAAGAAGAGAAGAAATAACCCAAGTCAAAAAATGAAGACCCCCTATAGCAGGGGGTCTTTTTAGAAATAAAAATTTGTGCTATAATTCAACCATAATAATTTAAACAAACAAATTATGTCAAAAATGAAAAACAAAATTGAATCCGTCAAGAGTTATTTTTTAAAAAATAAGGATGGTTCTATCTTGGCCTATTCTCTTATAGTTATTTCAGTCATGATTGTTATCGCGGCTTCACTCTCAGTCGTTACGGTTATAGAAAAGAAAGGGGCTGTTTCCACGGACTCATCCGTTCAAGCGTACCAAACTGCTGATAGCGGGGTGCAAATGGCAATTAAAAAAATAAACAAAGCAATATCACAGCAAGAAGAAGGCGACCCCATAACAAGCATATTTCCTAATTGTGGAGAAACTAATCCCGAGGATGGGACCATTTCTGATGCCGGAAAATACAAACTTTCATTTTTTTCTGATGAAGCAGGAACCACTCCTCTTGCTTGTACTGCGCTAATAAAGGATATACAAAATATAAAATCAGTCGGAGAATACAAAGATGCGGTGAGAGCTGTGCAAGTGGCAGTGGCGGCAAGTAGCGCTATTAAGGGAACTTGCGAAGAATTTATTCGAGAGGGAGGAACCGATAAAGGTTGTCATTTTGAATGGGGAAATGCCACTTGCGCTAGCAATAATTGTGGTTGTAGTTCAGGAACTAAACATGTTATAATGACGGGATATGATAATTTATTGAATGGAGAAATTAGTGGGTTGCCTGCAGGTGGATACCATACTAATTTTTATGCTTGTATGTAACTTGATTTTTTAATTTTTTCATGCATATTTTTAAAAAGCTCCGTAGATACGGGCTTTTTATTTTTCATTGTTAATTGTTATGACGCTTCCACGGTAGCAGCGATTTATAACCAAATTCTAATAGTTTGATTTTTAAACATTAAAAACTTAAGGCAATTTAGAATGACAAATATTTTCGCCTATTTCAGTGTAAACTGTCTAAGTTCACATACATATTGCACTCTATGAAGTCATAATAATTTGGCT
>CAZFCX010000034.1:0-9920 GCA_964517825.1 uncultured Bdellovibrionales bacterium | reverse complement strand
TTAATTTCTAAATTTTTAAACATTAAAAATTAAAACATTATTTAAAAATTACAAAATTATAAAATTTAAAAATTATTTATTTTTAATAGTCAGTTTATAACTGGTAACAAGCAGCGCTGATGCGATGAAAATGGACGAATAGGTTCCGAATGTAACTCCAACCAGGAGCGCCAAAGTGAAATATTTTATAGATGAACCGCCAAAAATATAGATCGCCAGCAAAGTGATAATTACGGTCAAGGAAGTGTTGATGGAGCGCACCAGCGTTTCATTAATGCTTTTGTTGACTATGTCCGGAAACTGCTCCTTATTGGAACTTTTGAGAAGATTTTCGCGCGTCCGGTCATAAACTACGATTGTGTCGTGCACAGAAAAACCGAGAATCGTGAGCAACGCTGCAATAAATGGAATGCCGATTTCAACTCCCCAAAAATGTCCGAGCACAGAAAAAACTCCGGCTGTAATCAGCACGTCATGCGCCAACGCAATAACAGCCCCTAGTCCATATTTCCATGATTCAACAGGCCTGGAAACCTTGCGGAAAGCCCAGGCGATATAGGCCATAATCATGGCAATTGCCAGAGCAATAGCTTTCAGCGATTTTGATTTCAACTCTTTGGAAACTGTCGAATTGATGAAATCCACCCTAAGCTGAGTCGCGCTTGTATATTTTTCTTTCAAAATTTTCCAGGTTTCATCGTTAATTTTGTCATTTTCGGACGCATAGCGGATTAGCATTGAATTTTCACCGGAAGCCTGCAATGTCAAGCTGTTTAGATTCAAATCTTTGAGCGTTTCTCTCACTTCATCTTTTGTCGGCAAATTTTCCGCAAACTGTATCTCCATCAGTGTTCCTCCGGTAAAATCGATGTCATATTTAAGGCCCCACGTAAAAAGACACGCAACACTGGCCACTGTCAGCGCAATTGAAAAAGCGTAAGCGTATTTGGATTTTCCGATAATGTTGAACATAAATATAGTTTAAAATTCAAAATTAAAAGTTCAAAATTATTGCGTCGCTTCGCGACATTTTCCTGAATTTTAAATCAAATTACAACTTTTCACTTTGATCTTTTAACTTTGAACTATTTATTCCTACCATCCACACTCTCCCATGAATCCATTCGCCGATGATAAATTTAAGCAATGTGCGCGTAATCACGACAGCGGTAAACATGGAAACTATCACGCCTAAAAACAGAGCAGCAGCAAAACCTTTCACGAAACCTGTGCCCATCAGATACAAAATTCCGGCCGTCAGCATTGAAGAAACATTGCCATCGCGGATTGAGGTCCAGGCTCTTTTGAAGCCTTCATCCAGCGCATTTGCAATAGTTCTGCCGTTTCTTATTTCCTCCTTGGTACGTTCAAAAATCAAAATGTTGGCATCAACCGCCATGCCGATCGACAGCACAAAACCGGCAATGCCGGAAAGCGTCAGTGTTATGCCGGTAAACTTGAAAATGGCAATCATAAGCGCCGTATAAATCAATAATGAAATGGAAGCCACTAATCCTAAAAATCTATAGAAAAACAGCATAAAAATCACCACCGCTGCCAAACCAACCGCTCCGGCAATCAAGCTTTTTTGCAGCGATTCCGCGCCCAAAGTCGCCTCCACACTCGATTGGGAAACGATGGAAAGAGGAACAGGCAGAGCACCTTCGTTGATTGTGCGTTGCAATTGTTTGGCTTCATCCACGGTGAAATTGCCGGTAATCACCGCTTCTCCGTTTAAAATTTCGGTTTGAATGGTTGGCGCAGTTTTCAGCTGATTGTCCAAAAAAATAGCCAGAGGTTTGCCGACATTTTTCTTTGTGAGTTCTGCAAACAATTTTGTGCCTTCTTCATCAAATTTAAGTGATATTTGCGGTTCACCGATTCCCTGCTGCTGAAAAACAACTTGAACATTCTGCAAATTCTTGCCTGTGAGACCGGTTGATTTGTATCCCAGCTCCGGATATTGATCAATTGTGGCTTTGCCGATCAAAATATGCGCCGCACGCACTTCTTTTTCATCACCCTCGCCACGCGCTTCAATAAATTTTATGATATGCCAGCCATATTGCGTTTCAACCAATTCTGGATATATTTCTCCCGGTTTTAAACTGCCTTCAAAAAGAATTTTATCAAACTCAGGAACCATAGTTCCTTTTTTAAAAAAATCTAAATCACCGCCCTTATCTTTTGAGCCGGGATCTTGACTGTTATCTTTGGCTAGCTGTTCAAAATTGCCGCCCTTCTTGACTTCAGCCATAATTTCTTTGGCTTTGGCTAATGATTGCTGATTTTGCGAGTCAAGCATTTGCTGGATTCCTGGATCAACTCCCTGCTCCTTAAATTCAAGGCTCGGCGCTTCTCCAATTCTTTTTTTGGCTTCTTCAATGTCTTTTATGCCCGGCAGCTGAACAATAACCCGATATTCATCCCCGCTTTTGGCTGTCTGCACCAATGGCTCGCCCACACCAAAAGCATTAACGCGGCGCTCAATCACGTCCTGCGCGCTTTGCATGGCATCGCCTATCTTTGAAGAATCGAGATTGGAAACATCAGCCTTATATTCCAAATTTATTCCACCCTGTAAATCCAAACCGAGCTTGATCTGTAGTCTATTAAAAAAATCATAGACAGGCGGAACAGGCTTGAGAATCTGCGGATAGGAAACCAGTCCGGCCAAAACAGCCAGAACAACAATTCCGGCAATTTTCAGTTTTAATTTGTCTTGAACGCTCATCATAGTTTTTCCATTATATTGCAGATAAACAGATATGGCAATATTTCCTATTCATTTTTTTTATATGTATAGCTATAAGATAAAACATTGTATTCATCAGTATTATACTCACAAATTCCTTCTTCGTGCCACAGGACAAATTTATCAATGCCGACATCCAGTGCTAGGCGACTACAAACCGTGCAAAACGGCTTGCCTGATTTTTTAATCTTTCCATGTCCATCAACTCTCGTGAAATAGAGCTTTGATCCTTTCAATTTTTCCGGATTTTTTCTGAGCGTATCCATAATCGCTCTCCATTCAGCATGCATGCAACAAGTTTTGTCGTATTTTGGTTTTCCGGAAGCAATTTCTTTATTGCATATTCTGTTTTCTTCATTATCCAGCGGTGGAGCATTATAACCTTCTCCTATAATTTTTTCATCCTTAACTATGACTGTCCCACACTTGCTCCTCAAGCACAAAGCCCTCTGGGCAACTTTAGCTGCTTCATTCATCCAATTTTCTGCTTTATTTTCTTTTTGCCCTTTTAAAAATTCCATATTTTTTATAAAACTTTAGTGAAACTTATTCCAGTGAAATAATCTGAATTCCTTTTTCTTTAATTTCTTCTTCTGACCAAAACAATTTGTCTACTTTGAATCTTCCGACATAAGCTACTTTTTTCTCAATTTTTCTGCCAGTATATTCTTTTGTTTTTGGATCCCATTCTTCCAGCACCAAAACGTCGCCTTCATTGATTTCAAAATCATTGAGACGAAGTTCGAATTTTTTCTTTCCGGAAGCCACAGCTTCAAAATATTCCGGCCAAATTTTTTTCTTTACAGTTGCCATATTTTTTTATTTACTATGATATCTTTATTTATATTTATTACCAAAATAACAAAAATAAAGCTACTGCAAGAAATACAATAGAACTTAAAAACAATAATTTAGCCCATCGCTTTACTTTAATCATACCCTCAAATGGCAAAACTTCTTCCCACTGGAAAAATGAAGCAACGAGTATTTCTATTGCAACAAGCAAGCTTATAATTGCACTTGATTTATCATGATTCATGTTTATTATTATTTCCCACAACATTTCTTGTATTTTTTACCACTACCGCAGGGGCAGGGGTCGTTGCGGCCGACTTTATCATTGTTTATGATCGGTTTTTGCGGCGCCGGAGCTTCACCATTTTCTTGCTTTTGAGCTGCGCCAAATTGTGTAGTGTTTTCTTCCGCGCCCTGAAACTGCGCATTTTGCAGCTGCGATTGTGCTTGCATCTCCGATTTGGAAACCGGAGTAATTTTGAAAATCGTCCGAACTGTGGTCGAGCGCACATTTTCCATAAAATGCGAAAATAAATTGAAAGCTTCGCGCTTGTATTCCACCAAGGGGTCTTGCTGGCCATAGCCGCGCAGGCCAATGCCTTGCCGCAGATAGTCAATTTCATCCAAATGGTTCATCCACAATGTGTCGATTGTTTGCAATATGACAGCTTTTTCAACTTTCCTAAAAATATCAGGACTGATTTCGTTTTCTTTCTGAATATAGGCCTCCTTGGCCTTGCCCATGACATAATCAGTCATGATTGAAATTTTTTCAGCCGTATTTTTGGATTTGTCATCGCGAATTTGCTCTAATTTTTTACGATCTTGCTCGGAAAAATAGAAAATGTTTTGCAGTTCAGTTGCCACCAGCTCCATGTTCCATTCATAGTCTTCGCCGACGCACTGCACCGAAATCGTACGTTCAATTTCTTCTTCAATATAACGCATCATATCGCCTTTGACTTCTTTGGCCGCCAAAAGATCTTTGCGTTTTTTGTACACGGTTTCGCGCTGTTTATTCATCACATCGTCATAATCCAAAACGTGTTTTCGGATGTCAAAGTTGTAGCCTTCAATTTTTGTCTGAGCGCTTTCAATTGTTTTGGAAATTATCGGGTTCTGAATTGGCTGATCTTCCGGCAGGCCCAACGTGTCCATCATATTTTTAAGCTTATCGCCTCCAAACCGGCGCATCAGTTCGTCTTCCAGAGAAACATAAAATTGGCTAGCGCCAGGGTCGCCTTGGCGTCCGGAACGTCCGCGAAGCTGGTTGTCGATGCGCCGCGCTTCATGCCGTTCTGTGCCGACAATGAATAATCCGCCAACTTCCCTCACGCCTTCGCCCAATTTGATGTCGGTTCCGCGACCAGCCATGTTTGTTGCGATCGTTACTGCGCCTTTTTGTCCGGCACCAGTGATGATTGAAGCTTCTTTTTCATGATGCTTCGCATTCAAGACTTCGTGTTTGATGCCTTCCCGCTCCAAAAGAGCGCTCAAATATTCTGATTTTTCAATCGCAATCGTGCCGACCAAAAGCGGCTGGCCTTTTTTGTTGCATTCTTTGATAAGTTCAACAATCGCAGCAAATTTTCCTTTTTCCGTCTTATACACCACGTCCGGCAAATCTTTTCTGATCATTTGTTTGTTGGTTGGTATTTCCAAAACATCAATTTTATAGACCTTGGAAAATTCTTCAGCGCTGGTCGAAGCTGTTCCGGTCATGCCGGCTAACTTTTTGTACATGCGGAAATAGTTTTGAAATGTGATCGTAGCCAAAGTTCTGGACTCTTTTTGGACTTCCACGTGCTCTTTTGCCTCGATTGCCTGATGCAATCCGTCGCTGTAGCGGCGGCCTTCCATCAAACGGCCCGTGAAATCATCCACGATGATAACCTGCCCCTCTTTCACAACATAATCGCGATCGCGTTTAAAAATAACCTCCGCTTTGAGCGATTGCTCCAAATGATGAACATAATTTATTTTTCCCAACTCATAGATGTTGCCGACACCCAGTTCTTTTTCCACTTTTGAAATTCCTGATTCAGTCAGAGCTACTGCTTTCATTTTTTCATCAACTTCATAATCTTCTTTTTCTTTGAGCCGCGGAACAATCTGCGCAAACCTTTGATAGAGCTTGGTTGATTCGGTGTCCGGCGCGGAAATGATGAGCGGCGTCCTGGCTTCATCAATCAATATTGAGTCAACTTCATCCACAATCGCATAGTTCAGTCCTCCCGAAGTTTCGGGACGCTGCGACATTTCTTCAATGCTTTGCACCATGTTATCGCGCAAATAATCGAAACCGAATTCATTGTTGGTTCCATAGGTAATGTCGGCCGCGTAGGCTTCGCGCCTGGTGATTTCTTTTAAATTTTGCATCTCGACACTCACTTCATCTTCATCAATAACTTTTGATTCATAGAGATAGGAAACATCATGCATGATGCAGGCTGTGGAAAGCCCCAGGGCTTCATAGACGCTGCCCATCCAGTTGCAGTCACGTTTGGCCAAATAGTCATTGACGGTCACTACATGCACGCCCTTGCCGGAAAGCGCGTTCAGATATATTGCCAGTGTCGAAGTCAAAGTTTTTCCTTCACCGGTTTTCATTTCCGTAATCGTGCCGCGATGAAGAGCAATACCGCCCATCAGTTGGACGTCATAGTGCCGTTCGCCGATTACCCGCTTGGCAACTTCGCGCACCACCGCAAAAGCCTCGGGTAAAAGATTATCCAGTGTTTCTCCTTTTTCGATTCTGGCTCTGAATTCTTTAGATTTGTCCTTAAGCTCTTCATCAGAAAGCGCTTTTATTTTATCTTCAAGCGCGTTTATAGAATCTACAATGGGCTGCAGTTTTTTTATTTCCCGTTCATTTGATCCGAAAATTTTTCTTAAAAATTCCATAAGAATAAGTTATAAGGTTAATCAAGTAATTTTTACGCTACACACAAAAAACCCTGCTACGGGCTTATCCCTTTGCTAAGCTAAAAAACATTAATTTACCTCATTATTCTAACAAACAAAAACCCCCTAGTCAAAGGAGGTTTTAGCACAAATAATTTGTTACGTAGCATGCTACGTAACAAGTAAATTTTTTACTTTGCTTCTTCATCAACAACCATCTTTTCTTTAAGCTCCATAGCGCCTTGTTTTCTGAGCGTACGCAGACGATCCATGGTGTGTGTGATCTGATTTTGCAGTTCATCAACAACCAAATCCACTGAGGCTTCAACGCTGTCCGTTGTATTGTCCGCTCGAAACATATTGCGCGGCGTATGAATCATGACTTCAACACGAAATTTTCCTTTTTTATCCAAATCAATTTCTACTTCAGCTTTCAAAATATTTTCCACAAACTTGTCCAAAGTGCTCAGGCGTTTTTCCACATATTCCCTTGTCCGCTGATCAATTTCCAAGCCTTTAAAAAAGAAACTCATGTTTTCTGTCGTGCTCATAGTTTTTTTATTTTTAATTATTATTAAAAACCAACTAACTTCACTTCTGATTCCAATTGGATATTAAATTTTTGTCTGATTTTTTGCTTAATAACGCTGGAAAGTATAATCACATCCTCCGCTGTGGCTCCGCCGGCATTTACTAGAAAATTGCCGTGCTTTTCGCTGATCATAGCTCCGCCGATTTTTTTACCGCGAAGGCCGATTTGATCAATCAGCCAGCCAGCAGGAATTTTCCCATCTATACATTTTATACCCTTTTCCTGTTCAAATTCTTTCTTGAGTTTTTCATCGGCCACGACCGGATTCAGGAAAAACGATCCGGCGCTGGGACTTCCCTGCGGTTGAGCATCAATTCTCTTGTTTATTATTTCCTTGTTTTTCTGAATAATTTTTTCTTTATCGCCGGCTTGCATTTTAATTTTAACTGCCACCACAATCAGGCCCGGATCTTTTTTAAAAATGCTGCCCCAATAATTAAATTCGCATTGATTATTGCTGAAAGTTTTGATTTGCATATCTTTAGTGTTCAAAACCACAACATTTTCCACCACTGCTGCCATATCGCCTCCGAAAGCCCGCGCATTGCCCCGCACTGCCCCACCGACTGTTCCCGGAATTCCCGCCGCCCATTCAAGACCAGAGAGGCCATTTTCGGCCGCTTTTTTGACCAATGTCGCCAAGTTTAATCCGGCTTCGACTTCAATAAAAAGTTTTTCTTTGTTGACATTAATGTTTCCTGATTTTACTTTAATCACCAATCCGTCAAACCCCTGGTCGCTGACCAAAATATTGCTGCCGCCGCCTAAGATAAAATAATTAAGTTTTTTTTCAGCTGCAAATTCCAGGGCCTCACAGATATCAGTGGCACTTTTGGTTTCGACAAAATATCTCGCCGGCCCGCCGATTTTAAATGATGTATATAGAGCTAAAATTATGTTTTCTTGGATATTTAACATAAGTTTTCCCTTTACTAATTACTAATTTTATACGAATATACGAATTCAATCTAATTTATATTTTATAAAAAATAAAGTTTTATCACATTAGTATATTAGTATTTATTCGTAATTCGTAAAGATAATTCTGATTTCCTCCCTTCTTCAAAGAAAAATACCGCTAGAGCTGTTACTAAGGCCACCAGCCAATCTTTCCAGGTTATCGGCAGCATATGCAAATATTTTTGGAAGAACGGCACATACATAAAGGAAAGGAATATTCCCACGGAAATAATAATCGCTCCGATTGCAAACTTGTTTTTGAAAAAGCCAATCGTGAAAACTGAGAGTGTTTGGCTGCGCGCTTGCAGTAAGTTTGCCATTTGCGACATGGCTAGCACCGCATAAGCGGCTGTTGAGGATGTCAAATATAATACGCTGCCAGTGTCAATTCCTTCTCCAAACTCCCAGCCGCCGCGCCGCATGGAAAGAATAAACGCCACAACTGCCCCAACTGCCATTATAAGGCCTACACGAGCCAAGCGCCAGATGCCGTTTTTATCTATGATCTTGTCTTTTATTTTAAAAGGTTTTTTCTTCATCACATCTGGTTCTGATGCCTCAAGACCCAAAGAAAATGAGGGAAAGATATCCGTACCCAAATCAATCGCCAAAATCTGAATGGCGGAAATCGGCGCCGGAATCTGCAGCAAAACCCCGATTATAACTGTAAAAAACTCACTAACATTCGACGTAAAAACATAGTACACAAATTTTTTCAAATTCTGATAGATGGTTCGGCCTTCTTTGATCACGCGCACAATGGAAGCAAAATTATCATCCAAGAGAATCATATCCGAAGCTTCTTTGGCCACGTCTGTTCCAATATTGCCCATTGCCATTCCGATGTCGGCTTTTTTAAGTGCCGGCGCGTCATTGACGCCATCGCCTGTCATCGCAATCACAAATCCGCTTTTCTTGAGCATCGTGGCTATGCGCAATTTCTGGTCCGGTGCGATGCGCGCAAAAATAGTTTCCCTTTCCGAAATTTTTTTCACAACTTCCCGATCGGAAAGTTCATTGAGTTTTTTTCCGTTAATAATTTCAGGATTTGGCAATCGCAAGAGCCCGATTTTTCTGGCAATAGCCTCGGCGGTCACTTCGTAGTCACCGGTAATCATAACGACTTTTATTCCGGAATCGATGCACTCACTGATCGCTTTGGCCACATCCGCCCGCGGCGGATCTATCATGCCCATCATTCCGATCCAGACAAGTTTTTGGTCGGCCTGCTCCGACATATCACCCACCGCAACATCATCCAAACTCCGCTCGGCAAAAGCCAAGACTCGCAGTGCCTGTTTAGACATCAGGTTGAAACTATTTCTGGCTTTTTCTTTTTCCGATTCAGAAAATGTGACAACTTTGTCATCAATTTGTTTGTGCGTGCAAAGTTCCAGAATCACGTCCGGAGAACCTTTGACAAAAGAATTTACCCCACCGTTTTCAACATTTTTGCAAATAACCGACATCCTCATTTTTTCCGACGAAAAAGGAATTTCATTTATCTTTTTTTCCTGTTTTAAAATCTTTTCAATATTTGGATCATATTTTTTCGCCGCCACCAGCAGCGCGCCTTCAGTCGGATCGCCGGTTATGGAAAACTTATTTTTGGTTTCAATTAGTCTTGAATCATTGCATAAAGTGGCAATGCGCATCATTTTTGAAAGCAACGGAAAATTTTTCTGGTTCACGCTTCTGCCAAATTGATAGAATTTGCCTTTTGGTTCATAGCCAATTCCGTCCACGGTAAATTCATCGCTGCCAGCCAGAATATTAGTTACCATCAGTTCATTGCGGGTAAGGGTTCCGGTTTTGTCGGTGCAGATAATATCAACCGAAGCCAATGTTTCCACCGCATTCAATTTTTTGGCCAGCACATTATGCTTGAGCAGTTTTTTCATGCCCAAAGAAAGT
>CAZFCX010000033.1:0-9966 GCA_964517825.1 uncultured Bdellovibrionales bacterium | reverse complement strand
AATGCTAGAATTATTAACAATCCAAAAACCGACAAATGTATGTGTTTAAAACAATGCGGAGTTGACAGCATTATTAATCCCTGCTAACTTATATTACTAACTCAAATATCGATTATTGCAGGTATTTTTTAATAAGCTAACAGCTAACAGCTGAAAGCTATAAGCTAGTTTATGGTTTTAGACAACTCGCAACAACTGGAAAGTATTTTGAAAAGCACGAAACACGCGTTGATTTTCATGGCGCACAATGGATCAGGCGATGCGATCGGTTCGGCTTGGGCGATGTATTTTTTTCTGAAAAAAATCGGAATCGAAGCGACTGTGGTTGTGCCGGAAAATAAACAGCATTTTGATCGTTTTTCTTTTCTAAGCAAACCGGAAGATGTTATGGACAGTTTGGCGGGCGCGCGCGATTTCGTTCTTTCGTTCAACACGGAATACAATAAAATTACCAACGTGCGCACGGAAAGAAGCGGCGAACAGCTCAACATTTTCATTACGCCTGAGAAAGGCTCGATTGATCCGCGCGATTTTTCATTCATTCCAGCCAAGTTTAAATATGATTTGGTGATTGTGTTGGGCAGTCCGGACAAAGAATCGCTGGGCAAAGTTTATGAAGAAAATCCGGATATTTTTTATGAAGTGCCGGTGGTCAACATCGACAATCACAGCGAGAACGACAATTTCGGGCAGATTAATATTGTTGAAATTACCGCCTCATCAACGTCGGAAATCGTAGCCGACCTTTTGCAGAAAAATAATGAAAATAATATTGATGAAAAAATTGCGGAAAATCTATTGACCGGAATCATTGATGCGACCAACAGTTTCCAGAAAAAAAATACGACACCGAAAGCTTTGCAGATCGCAGCTGTGCTGATGGCTAAAGGAGCTGACCAGCAAAAAATTATCCGCTATTTGTTTAAGACGCAGCCATTCCATCTTTTGAAGCTCTGGGGACGCGTGATGTCGCGGCTGTTTTGGGAAGATGATTTGGGCATGGCTTGGGCGCCGGTCTATATTGAAGATTTTGTGCAGAGCCGCAGTAATCCAACGGATGTGCCTTTTATTCTGGACAAGATTAAAGAAAATTATTCAGCCGGGAAGCTTTTCATGGTGCTTTTCAATGAAACCGCCGGTGAAGTCCGCGGAATTATAAAATGCACAAATGAAGAACAGCTCAAGAAAATTGCGGAAATTATGGAAGTGAAAGCCAATGGAGATGTTTGCGAATTCAAACAAGAAGCGGTTGATACGACAGAGGCCGGACAGAGAGTGGTGGAGAAACTGAGAGCCGGACTGGCGGTTCAGCAATAAAATTTTTTAGATAGCCCCGCCATGGCGGGGTTTTTGTTTTGCTGTTTATTGCCAAATGAGGTAAAATATATATAAGAAAAATACTCTTTATAAAAACAAAGACATTAAAATAAAAAGAAAGGTTTATGGTTAAGATTTCTACAAAAAAATTAGTAAGTGAAGATATAAAATCCGCGCAAGCCGGAAAAGTTCTGAAAAAGATGCGTGGACAGTCAGAAGAGGAAATGGCTTCCGCCCTGGCAAACGAATTTGAATTGCCTTATGTTGATCTGAATATTTTTCCGGTAGGTTCCGATGAGATACGCATAATCACCGAAGAGGAATCCAAAAAATACGAAATGGCTATTTTTCAGAGAAATGGCAGAGAAATCAGGATAGGACTGGCCAACCCAATGAACAAAGAAGCTTTAGCCTATATTGAAAAACGCAAAAAAGAAGAGGGCTGGATAGTTCATCCCTATGTGATTTCCAAAGCTTCATTGAGAAAAATATGGAAAAGGTATGAAAGCGTCCCTTTTCTGGAAAACCTGGAATCTTTGCAGATAAAACTGAGCGGAAAAGATCTGGAAGAATTTGAAAAAGAATTCGGCGAACTTCTTGAACTTAAAAAAAGAATTCGCGAACTTCCTACAACCCAGATCATTTCAATTATTATGGCCGGAGCTGTCAAGATGAATGCCAGCGATGTTCATTTTGAACCGCAGGAGCAGGAAGCGCGCATGCGTTTCCGTATTGATGGCGAACTTCAAGATGTCGGCAGATTTCCGATAGAATCATATTCTTTCATTTTGTCCCGCATAAAAATGATGGGGAAAATGAAAATAAATATCCGGGATATTTCGCAAGACGGACATTTTTCCGTGGATATGGACAAGGGAAAAATAAATGTGCGCGTCAACATTATTCCAGGCAATCACGGAGAATCAATCGTAATGCGCCTCTTGAGCCAGGCGGACATTATGCTTTCATTGGAAGACCTGGGGCTGCGGGGGCTGGCTTATGATCGCTTGCAGAAAGAAGTCGCAAAGCCGCACGGCATGATTCTAACAACCGGACCAACCGGCAGCGGAAAAACTACCACGCTCTATGCGCTTATCAATAAACTCAATCTTCCGGGGATAAAAATAATCACCATCGAAGATCCTATTGAATATGAAGTAAAAAATATTTCCCAGACTCAGGTTGAAAAAAGTCGCGGGTATACTTTTGCCGATGGACTTCGAGCGATTGTGCGCCAGGATCCGGATGTAATTCTGGTGGGTGAAATTCGCGATGATGAAACAGCCGACATTTCCGTCAATGCGGCTCTCACTGGCCACTTAGTGCTTTCAACTCTTCACACCAACAATGCTCCGGCCTCCATTCCTCGTTTTGCTGAATTAGGGGTTAAACTGAACCTGATCGCTCCGTCGGTTAATGCTTTTATAGCGCAGCGCTTGGTCCGCAAACTTTGCACCCATTGCCGCGAAGAATATGTGCCAGCCAGAGAAACTACCGATTCCATTAAAAAAATCCTGTCTATCATTTCTCCGAAGTCCAAAGTAGAAATTCCAAAAACAATTGAAAAACTTTATCGTCCGGTTGGATGTGAAAAATGCCATAACATCGGTTTTAAGGGGCGCATTGGAATTTTTGAAGTTCTAACTATAACCGAGTCGATTGAAAAATTGATTTTGGAAATGGGCAGCGAAAGAGAACTTACTCAGGCCGCACTGGAAGACGGCATGATCACTATGGCTCAGGATGGAATTTTGAAAGCTATTGAAGGCTTGACTTCTATGGAAGAGGTTTGGAGCGCAACCGGGCAGACTGACTTTTTGGAAGATATTTACTCGAAACTCATGGACCAATCTTTGTCGCGGGCAATAGACATTTCCGAAGAGGATTTAGAATTGGTTTCTCAAAATATGCAATCGATTGAAACGCTTGGCAAATTTATTCAAAGCTCTAACCAAAAAGAAGCCGCTAAATATATTTTTGCCAGCAGCCTTCTTTTGAATGTCGGCGATATTCATATTGAGCCGGAAGAAAAATCCGTAAAAATCCGCTATCGTATGGATGGCATATTGCAGACAGTAGCTGAAATTCCTCTCACTGAGTATCCAAGCCTTTTGGGAAATATAAAATTTTTGAGCGGATTTTCTTCGGAAGTCAGAGGCGGAGTTATGGATAGCCGTTTTGCCATAGCTTTGGAAAAACCTTATAAAAACATAACGGAAACAAAAGTAGACGTGCGCGTTTCTGTCATTTTGGGCGGTTATGGCGAAACAGTCGTTATGCGTCTTCTTAATAAATCCGCGGTGGCGCTTGATTTGGAAAAATTAGGAATTCGCAAGCAAAATATGGAAAAAATTATAAACGAAACAAAAAAACCAAATGGCGTATTCCTGAATACCGGTCCGACTGGCAGCGGTAAGACTACGACGCTATATAGCATCTTAAAAATTCTCAATAAACCGGAAGTAAAAATTATCAGCGTGGAAGATCCAATCGAATACCAATTGGAAGGTATTTTGCAAACGCCGGTCAACGACAAGGAAGGCTATACTTTTGCCACGGCTCTCCGAGCTTTGCTCCGTCAGAATCCGGACATCATGATGATAGGTGAAATCCGCGATGAGGAAACTGCCAACATTGCAGTGCAGGCAGCACTGACCGGCCACTCGATCCTTTCAACTCTCCATACCAACAGCGCAGCTGGAGGAGTTCAGCGTTTGATCAATATGGGCGTGCGCACGGATGATATTGCAACCGCTATGAACGCCCTGATGGCGCAGCGCTTGGTCAGAAAACTTTGCGATTGCAAAAAAGAAAGACCAATGACAGAAGAGGAAAAGAAGAAAGTCCAGGAAGTTCTCAAGAATGTTTCCGAAAAATCAGGCATCGTGATCCCGCAGACCGATTCAGTGTATGAACCAAACGGCTGTGAGAAATGCAATAAGATCGGCTACAAAGGACGGACAACCATTAGTGAAATTTTTGTGATTGATCGCGATATCGAAGAGCTTATTATGCAAAATGCTTCAACAACGCAGCTTCAGGATAAAGCCGTTGAAAACGGCATGATTACCATGGAACAAGACGGAATTCTCAAAGTTCTGGAAGGAGAGACGACTTTTGATGAAGTGGATAGAGTGGTTTAAACATCTTTTTAGGAAATACAAATAAAAATAAGGCAGGGCGAATATCTCGCTCTGCCTTTGTTCTAATTGCTGTTATCTGGCGCAATCAATTCTTTCTGGATTGAAGACGCCCCTTTTTTCGATCACCTGAATGTAACCGAGATTAGTTATTGATTTGACCGTAAACTTTTTGCCTTTGCAATATCGGTCAACAATTTTTGTTCCAGGATTGATTTTCTTCTTGTTTATAATCTCAAGCCTGCCTTTTACTCTAAGCTCTTCTTTTTGTTTTGCTTCTTTTATACGCGCAATCCTTAATGCGGATTGCATTTCATGACTGGTGAGATTTTTTCCAAAATTAAATCCAGGTATGTGTTTCTGGATTAGCTTAATTACTTCAGGATTCTCAAATAGCATCTTTCACCCCCTGTTATTTTTATTGATCTGTAGACAAGTCCCAAAAGACGAGGTCCCTCGGGGAAGCAACAGTGTCGAGGAACGCCGCAGCCGAAACCGCGATGCCCATGTCTGGACAAAAAAGTTGCCGAATTGAGGACAAAAGATAGGAGCCCCCAACTGCCTACAGGTCAATAAAAACAAAAGGCGCAAAACGTATAAATTTTTAAGACACTTTCAGCCCGACATGCCAGTTTAGCACAGCTTTATTTTTTTGTCAAGCTGTGCGTTATATTAACATTTTAGCATATTAACATTTTAACAAAATGCCTATTTTGTGGCTTGTTTGTGGGTTGGCATGATTAATTGGTGCGCACTTGCACTTTCATGATATAATACGGTCAAGATACATTGTTTGTTTCAATATTTTATTGCATATTATGTTGATATGTTAATATGCTAAAATGCTAACATGACTATGATTACAAATTCTCACGAACAGGAAGATGATGTGGTTTTGGACGTAACGCTCAGGCCGCAAAAACTTTCCGAATATGTCGGTCAGGAAAAAATTCGCAAAAATTTGCGGATGTTTATGGATGCGGCCAAAAAAAGAAATGAACCGATCGAGCATGTTCTTCTCTATGGTCCGGCGGGTTTAGGAAAAACAACTCTGGCGCATATCATTGCCAATGAAATGGGGGTTAATATCAAGGTGACTTCCGGTCCGGCAATTGAAAGAGTGGGCGATCTGGGATCGATTTTGACAAATTTGCAGGATGGCGACGTGCTTTTCATTGACGAAATTCACCGATTGAATAAACTCATCGAAGAAGTTCTTTATCCAGCCATGGAAGATTATAAATTGGATGTGATTATTGGCAAAGGGCCTTCAGCCAGAACATTGCAGCTGGATTTGCCGAAGTTCACGCTTATTGGAGCAACAACCAGGCTGGGTTCGATTTCCAATCCTCTTAGAAACCGTTTCGGCGCCATTCATAAATTGGAATTCTACAATGATGATGAAATGAAACAGATCGTCCAGCGCAGCGGCAAAATTTTAGGTGTGGAACTTAATGACAGCGGAGCGCATGAAATTGCGCGTTCGAGCCGCAAGACTCCCCGGGTCGGAAACAGGATGGTCAAGCGGGTGCGTGATTTTGCGCAGATTCATGACCACAAATTGATCGATTCGGCAGTGGCGCGCGAAGCGCTCAATATGCTGGACGTTGATCATTTGGGCTTGGAGCCGACTGATCGCTGTATTCTGGAAACGATTATCAAAAAATTCAATGGCGGACCGGTTGGCGTTCAAACTATTGCGGCTGCCACTTCTGAAGAAATTGAAACTATCGAAGATGTTTACGAACCATTTTTGATCCAGCTGGGATTTTTGGAACGCACGCCGCGCGGACGCATGGTGACAGAACATGCCTACAAGCATCTGGGTTGTCCGCTGCCGGAAGAAAAACAGAAAAAATTGATTTAGTTTTTTTGAATTTGTGTTATAATAAACACAAAATTTATAATTTATATAAATTAAACAAATGTTGGTTCTAATTTTCCAAGGCCTATATCTGATAATTTTTCTGTCAATGATTTTGATGTGCGCTTTTATTATTTTTCATATTGTTTTTTATGCCTACAAAGCGACTTCAAAAATTGTCACCCTCCTGATATTTGTGCCAGTGGCCGCCATTTTGCTGTTTACCAATGCGGTTTTATTTTTTAATATCCCGCTGCAGGACATTTTAGAAGGATTTATTTAAATAATTCAAATTGGTGTGGTCCCATGCTTTTAGCGTAAGCCTATAAAGAGAACAACTTATGAACGAATTCAAAAATTTCCATTTCAAAGATATCGGCCAGCAGGAGAAAATAATAAAAGTGCTTCATCGCAATTGGTTTTATCTTTTGCAGCAATATTTGGTTATCATTATTGTTTCAGCTATTTTTGCGGTTGGAATTTTCTGGCTGCCCAAATTTTCTTTTGGTTTTTTGGAAGAAATTGATCCATCCATAACGGCTTTTGCCAAAAATTTTTTTATGTTAGCCATCTGGATTTATAGTTTTATGATTTGGATAGATTACTATTACGATGTCTGGATAATCACCTCCGAACGCATAATCAACATCGAGCAGAAAGGCATGTTTACTCGCAAAGCCAGTGAACTCAGGTTCAGAAAAATTCAGGATGTGACGACAGAAGTCGTCGGATTCTTTCCAACAATCATCAATTATGGTGATGTGCGAATTCAAACTGCCGGCGAACAAAATGAATTTGTGTTTCGCACTATTTCTGATCCCTACTCCATAAAAAATCTGATTATGAATTTGCAGAAACAGAGCGAAGGCCATATTGGCGAGGAAATAGAGGACATGATTCGAAAAAAAATGGGGGAATAAATTGTTTTTGGGGGATTTAAATTCGGGTGGAGAAAACAAATAAAGCTAGCCTAAAGCTTTTTTACTTTTGGCGAAAGAAACAAAAAGCCCGCAAGCCTGTATGCTTACGGGCAAAAAAATCATTAAAATATCAAGCAATATTGTTTTTATTGATATTGCTGTTTTTTGTTTTCAATTTGGTCGAGGCAAAAATTATAATTAATGAAATTATGACGGAAAATGAAGATTCCACTAAGAATGAGTTCATTGAGCTCTATAACACGGGCAATGAAGAGGTGATTTTGGACGGATATAAATTGACCAAAAAGACAAAAAGCGGAAACGAAAGCAATCTGTTGGCTAGCTCGAAATTTTTTGGTGAAATTCCAGCCGAAGGATATTTTTTGATTGCTCATCCGGATTACAAAGAAAAAATCGACGCTGATATTGCATACTCCGGAAGCTCATATTCAATTGCAGACGACAACTCTGTCTTATTGTATGACTCTGAGGGAAAAGTAGCAGATTTAGTTGGTTATGGCAGCGCTGCGGCAGTGGAATCTTCAGGCGCAGCCAATCCGGAAAAGGACCAAAGCATCGGCCGGCTGGATGGCAATGATACGGATAATAACAGCCAGGATTTTACCTTGCAAAAGCCGACTCCGGGAGAGGAAAATAAAAAAATAGAAGAAGAAAAAGAAGAGCCTGTTGAATATCCAAGCGGAATTTTAATTACCGAACTGCTGCCAAATCCGGCAGATAATAGCGATGAATATATTGAACTCTATAACGACACCAACGGTGAAATAGAACTAGAAAACTGGTTGTTGCACGATGCATCAAAATCGGGGAAATATATCTTTTCGGCAAAGGATAAGATTGCGCCGGAAGAATATCTGGCTGTGTATAGAGAAACATTCAAATTTGCTCTTAATAATGGTGGCGATGAAAAAGTTACCCTTTATGATCCGAATGGAAAAAGTGTGTTTGAAGTTGGTTACCATGGCAGCAAAAAAGGCGTTTCATATAATTTTGACGGGGCAAAATGGCATTGGAGCCGGTTTTTGACTCCCGGCGCAGAAAATGTTTTTGAAGGAATTCCGGACGGCAGACTGAAAATAGACAAAAAGGCTTATTTAAATGTGTATGCGGAATTCAAAATTTTAGGACTTTCCAAAAAAGCCAAGGTCGTTTGGGATTTTGGCGACGGTCACAAGAGCTACAAAGCCGAAACCAAACACAAATACAAAAAAATTGGAAAATATAAAGCCAGTGTAAAGTATTCCGAAGGTAGCGAGGATGTCACTGAAAAATTTACTATTGAGGTTGAGAAAATAAAACATCCGGAAGTTAAAATTGTGGCAGTCAACGCTAATCCGATCGGCAGCGACATGAAGAGCGAAACAATAACTGTCCAAAATAAATCAAGCAAAAAAATAAATCTCAATGGCTGGAGCATTGCAACCGGTTGGAAAAAACTGGTTAATCATCCCATCAAAGAAGATTTTGAAATAAAAGCCGGGAAAAGCCGGGAAAAGCCGGGAAATTACGCGGAAAATTTGTCTTTTTACGCTGAATAATAAAAAAGCAGAGATCGAACTCCGATATCCGGATGGTAAAGTTGCCTACAGCGTAAAATATAAAAAAGAAGACAAGGGAATTGCGGAGGGGGAAATGTATGTGAAAGAAAAAGGAGGATGGAGCTGGGTACAGCAAAAACCAATAACCAAGAAACCCGCTTCGCCAAAGCTTCAGCGAGGCGAGCAAGAAACAGAAAAATTAAAAGAAGCAATAATAAATGACCAAATAGAGAAAGAAAATGAAGAACCTGAGGTTGTTGCAGAAGACGTGGAAATAGTGATTCCGAAAAAAGAGATGCCGGCTTTGCTGGCAGTGCAAAATCAATATTTTGCAAAAACAAAATTATCAAGTGGCAGTCCGCAAGTTTTGGGAGCGGAAACAATCAGAGAATTGGATGGCATCTATTTTTTCACACCAGAAATTGCCGAGCAAGAACACTATGCAATTACGTTTTTGAAAAATATTTTTGCAATAATAAATACAAGAATAAATTTTGTTATCAATTTCTTTTTGAATTAATAATAAATAAAATAGCCCACCTTTGCTTGAATAAGCTGGGGCGGGCTAGGCGGGAAAATTTTTTACCTCCTTTGTTTTAGGCGGATAATTTGTCTACCAATCCAAGAAGGTCTCCGATAAGGTACTTTTTTTCTTCTGGAATGTAAGCATGTGACGCGTTAGCTAAATAGTAAAATTCAAACTTTTCTCCCAAACTGAAATTCCTCATTTCTGAAATCAAAAGCTTCTTGTATTTAGAAATGATCTTTTTAGGAATCCAGTTAGAAAGCAGGTTTAAAATAGACTGTAGTTTATACCATTTCTCTGCCATTTTCATCTCCTTTCTTTTTCTGTTTAAAAAATAATAAATTATTATTTCTGCCAACTCGGCTTTTTTTAAAAAAACTAAATTCACGCTATCTACTACAAACTTTAGTGGGAACTTATTACAATAATCTATAAAAAACATATTGTCAATAGGCGGGCCCATTTATACTTCCTTAAAAAAAGCGATTTCGGGAAACAAAAAACAGCTCTGCAGAAGCTGTTTTTGAATTCAATTGCCCATATTTTTGAATTTAATTCTCCAATAAAATCATTTTAAAAAAATGATTTTAACAAGAGAGGCAAGAGGCATGCATTGCATTCTCTTGCCAAGTGATTATTC
>CAZFCX010000032.1:10100-10743 GCA_964517825.1 uncultured Bdellovibrionales bacterium | reverse complement strand
CTGTTTTGTTTAGTCGTATGTGGCGGTTTTTTGCTGTGTCAAAATGCGCAGGCGGCATGTGATTGGGCTGGCAACACAGGAACGGTTGCTTCGCCATATGATCATACTGATATGCAAGATTGTGTGACGGATGCAGCAGAGAAAACAGGTGCCGTTACCATATCAATACCAATGTGTGATGTGAGTTGGGATGATCGCGTCTTAATTGATATGAGCTCTGGCTGGGCAAATGTAACGAGTCTTACTGTGCAAGGCGCAGGTATTGCGTCAACAATAATTACTGATACTGGTACAAATACAACATTTAATCGGGCAAGACTTTTTCAGCTTACAAGCATAGCGGGTAAAAGTATTAGATTAACAGGAATGTCGATTGCAGACAGCTCTGTTGCTTGCTCGTCAACTTCCGGGCAAATTTATATTCATGGCACTGGCACGGCAAATCGTATAGATCACATTAATTTTGCAGACGCAAGATGCGCTAATATAAGCATACACCCATCAGCAGAAGGGTTGATTGATAATTGCACATTTACTAACAACTATGCCGGGGGAAACGTAATTAAACCATTTGGCAATGGTGATGCTTCCTGGACTGCGCAATCTTTCACGCCCGGAACAGAACATGCCTGGTATATAAAAG
>CAZFCX010000032.1:2995-10084 GCA_964517825.1 uncultured Bdellovibrionales bacterium | reverse complement strand
ATGGAGCGTACGATGCTTACAATGCGGCGCGGATAGTCTTTCGTTACAATACTGTTCATGGGACCGGAGTTGGCGGTCATGGCAACGACAGTGGCAATTATTCTGCAACTCACACGCAAGAGATATACAATAATACATTTGACAATACCTGCGGTGCAAGCGAATGCAATAATGGTACCAATATATCATTTGCGGTTGATTGGCGTGGCGGTACAGGCGTTATGTTTAACAATGAATTTGATGTAAATATTAATGCGCCAACAAGAGTTGAAAATTACAGATCAAATTATTATTACGAAGGTACTGCGGCTAATATTGACAATTCAAGCACGACATTGCAAGATCCTACTGCTAATTTTGGCTCAGATGTTATGTCAAATTCACTGGCTACGATTTATAATCAAACAAAAAGTGCATATTGTAATGTGACCGGGTACACAAGCACAACAATAACTTGCTCGGGTGGTTTGTCAGGCGGTGCAGTTTGGAGTACCGGAGATAAATATATGCATACATATTATTACAATGATGATTTGATGTGTGATGGCCTCGGACCCAACGACGGTAATGTGGCCGGTCAACAAGGTTGGCCATGTAAACAACAAATAGGAACAACTTATGATGGTGGTTATACGTATAAGCCTGTATATGCTTGGAATAACAACTGGAATGGTTCTGTTGCCGGTCACTTAGCTAATTACCCAAGCAACAGCACAAGATCAAATACTTACCATGTTAAAGAAAACCTGACCTATTTCAATTGTGACAGCGCGGCAGACTGTAAAACAAAAACTGACGCGGTAGATATTCCCGGCTTCGGATTTAATCAAGGCTGGACTTATACGCCATACACTTATCCGCATCCGCTCAGAGCCGGTGATGATGTTGTTGCACCCGCCAACCCGACAGGACTAGCTGTTAGTTAAAAGTTCAAAGTAAAAAGTTCAAAATTTATATAGTTATATTGTTACGTAACATGTTACGTAACAAAGAAAATTTTGTTCAGCAACACGTTCAGTAACAAAAAATTTTTAAAAATAATTTTTTTAAAAAAAATTATATGGCGGTGGAAAAAATCGGCGAAGTATATCGCTGCAATGTTTGCGGGAATGAAGTTGAAGTCATCACTGTCGGCGGCGGCACGCTTGTTTGCTGCGGACAGGACATGGAAAAAATTGAAGAATAAGAATAGCTCATAGCTGATAGTTATTGGCTTATAGAAAATCAAAAAAAGATATTCTCATATTCTCAAGAATATAAGAGTAAATGTGTGTTGATATTGTTTTGTTACGTAATATGTTACTTAGCAATTTTTTTAATTAGTGAAAAAAGATAGGTGAAACAATTTGGACAGACTTGGGCGCAACTTCGAAGGAGAATCAAAAAGTCTCTAAACGAAAGTTAGTGCTGGGTGTGGATAACTCAGAAATGTGGCTCTTTGGAGCCATTTTTTTACTGTCTGAAAAGTGTTGACGTATGTATGCTAGTGGAGTAAAATTACATTACAATGTCAGAAAGTGGAATAAAGTGGGGAATTAGTAGTATAATATAGTGATGCGAAATTAGTACCTGTTAAATATTTGGCACGAATAAAGATAGAAATATTTAACAAGACAAAAACTGTCTGGCAAATATGCAAACGAACAATGTATTTGCCGATAGTGCATCGCATTTATCAGTTTTCTAAATGCTATAAAGGGGTAGTCATGTTTTTGCGCTCCTCAAAATTGTATCCGAAAGCGCATTTGCGAAAGCGCACATCCGAAATTTCGTAGATTCGTATTTTCAGCCAGAGGCTGATCCGCCTTTGGCGGAAATTCATTTATTAGTTTCGTATCGGTCATATGTTTATCGGAGAATATCAACACAGCATAGATCCAAAAAAGCGCCTAGCGCTTCCTTCAAAGTTTCGCAAAGAGTTGGGAAAGAATGTGGTGGTGACTCGCGGTTTGGATAAATGCTTGTTTGTCTATCCAGCGAAAGTTTGGAAAGAATTGGCGGAAAAATTGGGAACACTGCCGATGGGAGAATCGACAACGCGCAGCTTTGTCCGTCTGATGCTGGCCGGTGCGGTGGATAGCGATGTTGACAGCCAAGGGCGAGTATTGTTGCCGGAATATCTCAAAGAATATGCCGGACTGAATCGCAGCGTGGTGGTGGCCGGACTTTTCAATCGCTTGGAAATTTGGGACGAAAAGAAATGGAACACCTATAAAACAGGCGCTGAAAAAAATACTGATGAGATTGCCGAGCAATTAGGAAAACTGGGAATATACTAAAAAATTTCTAATTTCTAATTACTAATTTCTAATCAATGTCTAATTTCCAAATGTCCAATGTCTAAAATTTTTATTCATTAGTCATTCAATAATTGGGATTTGATTAGGAATTAGAAATTAGATCAATTAGAAATTATGAATGAATGACTATTCACAAAACCGTACTCTTGAACGAAACAATTGAAGCTTTAAATTTAAAACCGGGAATGGTGGTGGTTGACGCAACACTGGGAGGCGGAGGACACAGCAATGTCATTCTGAAAAAGATTGGGAGAGAGGGAACACTCATAGCTTTTGACCGAGATGCTGATGCAACAGAAAGATTTATCAAATTGCTAATTTCAAATTTAAAATTTCCAGACAAGCCTCAAATTATAAATGAAAAAATTCGAAAAATAGAAAATATTTTTCTGGTAAACGAAAATTTTGCAAATTTAAAAAATATTTTAGCTGATTTAAAAATAGAAAAAGTCGATGCAATTGTGGCGGATTTGGGAATATCTTCAGATCAGCTGCAGGACAGCAATCGCGGAATAAGTTTCCAAAATGATGCGCCTCTCGACATGCGCATGGATATGACCAAAGGTCAGACAGCTGCGGAAATTTTGAACACATACGATGAACAAGAATTGGTCAGAATTTTGAAAGAATTCGGCGATGAACGGCATGCGCGTGCGATTGCGCGGAATATTGCTACTGAAAGGAAAAAAAATCAAATTTTACGCACATCACAGCTGGTTTCCATCATCGAGCGTTCGGTTTCGGGGGAATACAAAAGAAAAAAAATCCACTTTGCCACCAAAACATTTCAAGCGCTAAGGATTGAAGTGAATCGAGAACTCGAATCTCTTGGTTCGTTTCTTTCCCAGGCAGTTGAACTGCTGGAACCTAGTTGCAGGCTTGCAATCATCACCTTTCATTCAGGTGAAGATGCGTTGGTAAAATATAAATTCAGGGAAAATGCAAGGGGATGTATTTGCCCTCCGGAATTTCCAGTTTGCCAATGCGGAAGAAAGCCTGTGGTCAAATTGATTACCCATAAGCCAATTGTGCCAAGCGAAAATGAGGTTGAAGAAAATCCTCGCTCTCGCAGCGCAAAACTTAGGGTGATAGAAAAAATATAATCCTTTATTTCTCTGGGGGGATCCATGAGAAATGACCAATAGAACAGTTGTCATCAGAAAACAAAATTTTGGTTGGCAACGAAAAACAAAAAGAAAAATACAACCCATCATGGAGCGCAGATATCATTCGGCTGGATTTATCAGCCCGGTTTTTGTCGTTCTTGTTTCAGCTGTTTTTTGCGGATTATTTTATGTCTATCTGGTCAATAAAACAGCGATAAAAGGCATTGCTATTCGTAACGCAGAAAATGAAATTCAAGAACAGATGAAAAACAATGAAATTTTGAAAATGAAAGAAGCCGAGCTCAAATCTTTGTATAAAATAGAAGAGCAATCAAAACAAATGGAAATGATCAATGCTTCCGATATCAAATATCTTGAAGAAAATCCGTCCATGGCTTTGAATAATAATTTAAATTCGAAGAAGAATAAATAATCACCGCAGTTATTTGGGTGTAAGATTTTATGGTAATGAAACCAATAAAACAGAAAATGCCGTATCTTTCATCCGGGGGCGGCAATTTTAGGATATATTTTCTGTTTTTTTTTATTTTCATTGTAGCCGTCTTCGCTTTGGGCAAATTATATTTTTTGCAGGTTATTAGGCATTCTCTTTATGAGGAAATAGCGCAAAATCAGCATGAGAAAACGATGATGATTTCAGCCAATCGGGGTGAAATATTCTTGAAAGATGATAATGATGAATTATATCCTCTGGCAATAAACAGGGAGCTGAAGATGGCCTATGCGGTGCCTAGGGAAATAAAAGATTTTAATGATGCGGCCGCAAGAATTTCGGAAATTTTAGGTTTAGAAAAAGATTTTCTTGTAGACAAGCTGGATGATCAGGAAGATGTGTTTGAAATACTCAAACACAAATTGTCGGACGAAGAAGTTCAAAAAATAAAAGAAGCCAAAATTTCCGGCATATATCTGTCGCCAGAAAATTTCAGATACTATCCGGCCGGTGAACTGGCGGCGCAGATCGTCGGTTTTGTCGGTTCGGACGGTGAGAAGCAGAAAGGCATGTATGGACTGGAAGCCTATTGGGACGAAGAGCTTCGCGGACAACCCGGAAAAATTGAGCAGGAAAGCGACTCGCGTGGCCGCTGGATTCCAGCCGGCGAACGCAATGTCACTGAAATGAAAGAGGGATTTGATTTTGTTTTGACCATCAATCACACCGTGCAATTTGAAGTTGAAAAAATTCTGAAGGAAGCAGTGGACGGATTTAGCGCTGACAGCGGCACGGCAATAGTTATGGATCCAAAAACCGGAAAAATTCTGGCTTTAGCCAATCGGCCAAGTTTTAATCCGAACGAATTTTCCCAAACAGAAGACATTTCGGTTTTTAGCAATCCGGCTGTCAGCCAGCCGTATGAATGCGGCTCGGTTTTTAAGGCTATAACCGTGGCGATCGGTTTAGATGATGGAAAAATAAGCCCAGATACAACTTATGTTGATACGGGGGTAGTAAAAGAAGCCGGCTATGAAATTCGCAATTCTGATTTAAAAGCCAATGGATTGCAAACAATGACGCAGGTTTTGGAAAAATCCTTGAATACCGGAGTCATCTATATTGAAAAACTGGTGGGCAACAAAGTTTTTTCTGAATATGCCAAGCGCTTCGGATTGGGAGAGAAAAGCAATATTGAAATTCCCGGAGAAGTTCCGGGCAATATAAAAAATTTAAACAATCCGAGAATAACCATAAATTTTTTCACCGCTGCTTTTGGCCAGGGAATTTCAATTACGCCTATTCAGCTTGTTTCAGCTTATGCTGCTTTAGCCAACAAGGGAATTCTTATGAAACCGCAAATTATTGAAGAGATTCGGCGAAGCGACGGCAGCAGCGAAAAAATAGAACCTCAGGAAATTCGTCAGGTTATTTCAGAAAAATCAGCCCAGCAAGTTTCAGAAATGCTAAGGTCTGTTGTTGCGAACGGCCATGGCAAGCGCGCTGATGTACCAGGCTATTTGGTTGGCGGCAAAACCGGAACAGCCCAGGTGGCGAAAACCGAAGCCAAAGGTTATGAAGAAGGCATGAACATAGGTTCTTTTGCCGGCTATGCACCGACTAATGATCCTCGTTTTGTTGTTTTGGTCAAAATAGTCAACCCGAAGGGACTGCAATGGGCGGAATCTTCAGCGGCACCGACTTTTGGACAAATTATGAAATTTCTGCTGGAATACTATAAGGTGCAGCCGACGGAAGATCCATTGGCCAGCCCTTTGGCAAAGATGGCTCCTATAGCCTGGCCGCCAGGGCAAGCTTCCGCACCAACAACTGCTATTTCTGGCGACAAAAAAGATGATGAAAAAAAGAAAAAAGACGGGGAAAAAGTAATAACCTCAGAGAATTGAAGTTTTAATTTGCAATTTGGTTTCTTGAGTTTTGCATATTTATTTTTTCACTTCACTACTCGGCGCTGTGAATTTTTCTGCAACCTATTGAAACGGCAATCTAGAAGATTATTAATTAATTTTACATTTTGCTAGCGCCTGCGAAGAGTTCCGTGAAAAAATAAATATTCAAAACTCTCATCAGTATATTGATAACTGATTCGCCCGCCTCGACTTGTGGAGACCACTTGTCGACGCGAGGCTGGGTAATTTTGTAGGTTTATGAAATCGAAAAAAATAATATTTTTGGAAAAAGCGCTGCGTTTTATGGCTGTGTCTGTGCTTAAAAGGCATAAGCCGAAAATTGTGGCCATAACCGGTTCTGTCGGCAAAACTTCCGCCAGAGAGGCTGTTTTTGCTGTGTTGTCTTCCAAATACAAAGTGCGGCAGAATCTTAAGAATTATAATAATGAAATTGGAATTCCGCTGACAATTATCGGCGTAGAAAGCGGAAACAAAAATATTTTCAAGTGGCTTTGGGTTTCTCTCAAATGGATTTATGATTTAATTTTTCCTTTTTATCCGGAAATATTGATTTTCGAACTGGCCGTTGACCGTCCTGGCGATATGAAATATTTCATGTCTTTCATAAAACCGGATATTGGAATTGTAACCAATGTTTCTCTAAGCCATATCGAATTTTTTAAAACAATTGAAAATATTGCCAGAGAAAAGCGCGTGCTCATCGAATCTTTACCGGCAGATGGCTTTGCAATTTTAAATGGGGATGATGAATTGACATTGAAGATGGGAGAGCACACTAAAGCAGAAGTCATAACCTACGGACAAAATGAAGACGTGGCTGTCAATGTTTCCAATCTTTTATATAACTATCAAGAAGGCCAGCCGGACGGAATCAGTTTCAAACTCAACTACGAAGGCAAGAATATTCCAATTCGCCTGAGAAATCTCTTGGCCACGCATTATGTTTATGCAGCCTTGGCCGGCATTAGCGCTGGGATAGTTTTAAAAATAAATATTCTGGAAATTGCCAAAGCGCTGGAAAACATGCAAGCGCCGGTTGGGCGATTGAATATTCTCGAAGGCATTAATAACAGCCACATTATTGATGATACATACAACGCTTCACCGCTTTCAACTCTGGCAGCCCTGAATGTGCTCGAACATTTGCAATCAAAAAGAAAGATTGCAGCTTTGGGTGATATGTTGGAACTTGGCGAGCAGACAGAATCAGGGCACAGGGAAGTTGGCAAAAAAATATTTTATGCCAAAATTAATTTGTTTGTAGCTGTCGGCAGGCGTATGCAGTTTGCCATTGATGA
>CAZFCX010000032.1:0-2985 GCA_964517825.1 uncultured Bdellovibrionales bacterium | reverse complement strand
CTTCGGAAAATGGGTTCCCCCAAGTCCAATATATGGTATTTTGAAAGTCCGCTGGAAGCGGCGAAAAAAATTGCTGAAATTATTCAAGAAGACGATCTGATTCTAGTCAAAGGCTCTCAGGGCATGCGCATGGAAAAAATAGTCGAAGAAATTATAGCTGACAAATCTGAGGTCAAAAAGCTTTTGTGCCGGCAGAACAGGGAATGGAAGAGGAAACCTTTTATACCTATTGATTGAATCGAATAACTTTGATATTGTAATCTTTGTATAAATGCCGCGTTCGTCTAGCCCGGTGTGAAAGGGGTCGGGAAAACGGGAGTTTTCCCGGAGTGGAAGAATTGAAACCGCAAGGTTTCAAGGAGGCTCGATTTATCGAGACGACACGTCAGGTTCTTACCCCGCATCAAAAATATGGCCCCATCGTCTATTGGTTAGGACATCAGGTTCTCATCCTGAAAAGAGGAGTCCGATTCTCCTTGGGGCTACGATAATTTTGGTGCGGGGCGAGTCCTGGAAATCATGGGTTCGAATCCCATACGCGGTACAAAACTGCCTTGGGTGGAAATCCCATTTTGGCAATACAAGGTTTGTGACTATTTTCAGCCTTGTTTTTTATTAAACTGAATTTATTATTGACTTCATTTTTAATAACTGGAATAATGGGGAAAGTTAAGAATAAAAAACTCTATGAATTTTAAAGAAACTTTGATTGGACTTAAGCAAGAAATAAACAAAGAACTGGAGTCTCAGCTTGATAGTATTATTCAAAATATCCAAAAGGAGGATGCTTTAATGGCAGCGGCTTTTAAGCATGTAAAAAAAATAATACTGGTCGGGGGCAAAAGAATCAGGGGAGCGCTTTTGTGCCAAGCCTATTTCGGGTTAGGAGGCAAAGAAAAAAAGAAAATCTTGAAAGTAGCGGCTGCTGTCGAATTGGTACATATGTTTTTACTTGTTCATGATGACATTATAGATAAAGCAGAATTGCGCCATGGCGAAAAAACCTTGCACCGCTTGTTTTCTTTAGAAAACAAAAAATATGGCCTGAAAAACAATGATGACTATTTTGGAATTTCTGAAGCCATAATTGTAGGAGATATGCTGCATGGGTTTGCCAATAAGATTATTATCGAAGCCGGATTTGAACCGGAGTTGTCCATTAAGGCGCTCGCAAAGATGCAATCTATAGCCGTGAGCACCTGCATAGGCCAATCGCAAGAATTGTTTTTTGCCTGCAGAAACAAAGCCAACGAGAAAGAAATTATGTCTGTTCTGAAAAATAAAACTGCCAAGTATACATTTGAATGGCCTTTGCATATGGGTGCCATATTGGCTGGCTACAATAATGAAAAGATGATGAAAAGTCTGAGTAATTATGCAATTTCAGTGGGAACTGCCTTTCAGATCCAAGATGATATTCTGGGGGTATTTGGCGATGAGAAAAAAATAGGAAAATCAACCGCTTCTGACATCGAAGAAGGTAAACAAACACTTTTAGTTTTAAAAGCCAAAGAAAAAGCGAATCTTTTGCAAAAAAAGCAACTTAAGTCTATTTTAGGCAAGAAAAAATTAACACATAAAGAAATTAAAATTTTTCAAGATATTGTTAAGTCTACAGGAGCTCTGGAATATTCGAAAAAAATTTCAGCGGCATGTCTGGCTAAAGGAAAAAAAGAGATTAAACACATGTCTTTTTCGCCAGATGCAAAAAAATTCCTTTTAAATCTGACGGAATATCTGGAAAACAGGGAAGCTTAAAATCAAAATGGCTGATTCATGTTATAAAAAAGAAGGAGCTTATCGTTGAAAAAGGCTGTTTGCTATGATACAATTAAAAATAAATAATCTATATTACCAAAATGTTTGATAATAAAAAAAACATAGTTCCGAATCATGTGGCCATTATTCCTGACGGCAACCGGCGTTGGGCCAAAGAACGCGGGCTTAAACCATGGAAAGGACATGAAGCTGGAGCGAAAAATACGGAAACACTCCTGCGTGAAGCCCTAAAAACCGGCATCAAATGCCTTTCTATGTGGGGGTCGTCTCTGGAGAACCTTAAAAAAAGACCAGTGGATGAAAGCCGCGAATTGCTGCATATTTATGAGGATCATTTTACTAAAATGCTGAAAAGCGAAGACATTCATAATTATCAGGTTAAGATAAATTTTATTGGCAAATGGGAAGAACAATTTCCGGAAACGCTAAAAAAAGTTTTGTATGATTGCCTTGAAGCAACAAAAAATTATTCAAAACATACTCTGAATTTTTTTCTGGCCTATAGCGGAGATGATGAGATGGTTGAAACAGTAAAGCAAATTGTAAAAAAGGGTATTTCTGCGGACACAATTTCCGGAGAAATGATAAAAAACAATTTAATGACAAACGAATTGCCGGCTGTTGATTATATGATACGAACAGGCGGCGAACCGCATCTGAGTGCCGGATTTATGATGTGGGACACGGCCAATGCGCAGCTCTATTTTTCTGAAAAATATTATCCTGATTTTGGAGCAGATGAATTCGAGGAAGCAATTGCGGATTTTTCCCGACGAGGCAGGAGACTGGGGAAATAATTTTTCTCTCAGGTCAATTTAATTAATTTTTTCATTGGTTTTTTGTTTCAAGTTTCCCAGAAAGCTAGAAGCTAAAAGCTAGAAGCTAACATTATGGAATTCACAGATCAAAATTTTGATCAAGAAGTTTTGCAGAGCAAGGGAGTTGTGCTGGTATATTTTTGGGCTAGCTGGTGCGGTCCTTGTCAGATGATGGGTCCGGCTATCGATGAATTGGCTGAAGAAATTGGAGATAAGGCTAAAATTGGCAAGTGCGGTGTTGAAAAAAACGAAAAAACTGCTGAAAAATATGACATCATGTCCATACCTACTTTTAAAATATTTAAAAACGGAAAAATAGTCAAAGAATTTGCCGGAGCTCAGAATAAAGAATTCTTTAAAAAGCTATCGGAGAAGTTTTATAAAATAA
>CAZFCX010000031.1:4063-10824 GCA_964517825.1 uncultured Bdellovibrionales bacterium | reverse complement strand
AACGCCCAAGTTGGGTTCCAGCGTAGTAAATTGATAGTTGGCCACTTTAGCGCTGGCGTTAGTGATTTCATTGAGAAGACTGGATTTGCCGACATTAGGGAGACCCACAAAACCGACATCAGCGATCAGCTTAAGCTCTAAGCGCAAATTGAATTGTTCACCTTTCTGGCCTTCCTCAAATTCTTTCGGAGTTGTATTGACAGAAGAGCGGAATTTGAAATTGCCGCGGCCGCCTTTGCCGCCTTTGGCGACGACAATTTCCTGGCCAACTTTGATAATTTCCGAGTCTTCCTGAGCGTCAAGATTGTGAATGACAGTGCCAACTGGAATTTTAACGATCAAATCCTGGCCATCCGGACCATCACAGAACTGGCCTTTGCCATTATGCCCGTTTTCGGCGGAAATTTGTTTTTTGTAACGAAATTGACCCAAAGCATTGAGGTCGGAAACACCCCGAAAAACCACATTGCCTCCGTGTCCGCCGTTGCCGCCGGCCGGTCCAAGACTCATTAAGTTCTTGTTGAAAGCCACTGAACCTTTGCCGCCATGTCCGGCTGTTATTTGAATTTTGATATCGTCGATTAACATAAAATTATCTTAAATAAAGCACAACTTGGTGATTATATAATAAATTGGCGATAAAGGCAAGGGCACATAAGCTTAAATTTTAAATTATAAATTTTAAATCAAATCTAAATTTTTTAATGATAAAACAAAAAATACAAGGTCAGGTTTAAAAATTAAGACATTTTGAAATTCATTTAAAACTTAAAATTTAAAACTTAAAATTACTGCATGTTTGCTTATCTATCTGGTCGTGATAAAATAAGAGCAATGAATACGAAAAAGAAAAAAATCGTATGGTTTGTTGTATGGGCGCTGGTTGTGCCTCTTTTTGCGTGGTCGCAATCCAATTTTTGGCAAGAAACAGCTCAGGCAGCTGACAGTATTTCTGAAATTGAAGATGAAAAAGACGAGATAGAAGATAAATTGGAGAAAGAAGAAAAAGCCTTGCAGCAGAGGCAGCAAGATCTTTCCCAAATTCAGGGGGCCGTCTATTCTACACAATCAGTTATCAATAAAACACAATCAGAACTGGAAAATGTCAAACAGACAATGACTCGCAAAGAATTGGAAATAGCCAACTTGAGCGAGCAGATAAAATTAAAAGAAGAAATGCTGAAAAGTTTTTTGCAGGAAATGTACTATATCAAGAGCCGGCCGATGGCAAGTATAGTTCTGGCGGATCAAAACTTTACTGAAATATTTTCAGGAGTTGATAACCTATTGACGCTAGAAGAAAAAATAATGAATGTTTCAAAAGAACTGGCTAAAACAAAAGATCAATTTGAACAGGACAAAACAGAACTGGCAGACATGAAAGAACAGTACGAAGATGTTTTGGAGAAAAAAATCGACGAGAAACAGGATCTTTTGGTTGATAAGGCTGAAGCAGCCAGTGCAGTGGCCGAAAAAGAAGCTACAGTTGAAGAATTGCAGGCCAAACTGGCCGAACTCGAAAGTGATTTGAATGTATTGACCGGAAAGTCATTTAATGCCAAAGATATTAGAGAAGCGGTGGAATATGCCAGCAAAAAAACAGGAGTTCCTAAAGGAGTTTTGTACGGCTTTTTGAAAATGGAAACAAATCTGGGTGCCAATACAGGCCAGTGCACATACAAAGAAGTGGAAAAAGTGGCGGTAGCCCGATATAAAAAATATGGTTCTAGGTATAAAGCTTCAATTGCACTGCTTTATAAAAGGATGGATCTTTTTTACGATTTAGTGGATGATTTGGATTACAGCAAAAACAAAAAAGTTTCTTGTTCGCCAAGCGGATATATCGGACAGGGCGGAGCTATGGGTGTGCCACAGTTTATGTCGGACGTTTGGAACGGATACAAATCCAGCATATCTGCCAATACCGGACACAAAACTCCAGATCCATGGGATTTGACGGATGGTGTTATGGCAATGGCGCTTAAATTAAGAAAAGCCGGTGCAACTTCAGACAGCGCTTCTGCTATAAAAAGAGCTTCTATCAACTACCTGGGAACTTTCTACGCGAATTATTATAACGGAATTGTTTACTGGTCTAAAAATTATAAGAAATTGTTTGATTAAAAACATTGGAATATGAAAAATGATAATATGTCCGCCCAAGGCGGATCAGCCTCTGGCGGAAAAAATAAATTTTACATTACGACCCCAATATATTACACAAATGCCAAGCCGCATATCGGGCATGCCTACACAACTGTTGCCTGTGATGTTTTGGCGCGTTGGAATAAATTGCAAGGCCGAAAAACTTTTTTTCTGACAGGCACAGATGAACATGGCATGAAAATCCAGAAAAAAGCCGAAGAAATTGGCAAGAAGCCGCAGGAATTTGTGGATGAAATTGTCTCAGAATTTAAAAATCTCTGGAGCAAAGAAAAACTTAATATAGAATACGATAATTTTATCCGCACAACTGACGAATCGCACATAAAAGCAGTGCAAAAAGTTTTGCAGACACTTTTTGATAATGGTGCCATATATAAGGGAGAATACGAAGGCTTATATTGTACCGGATGCGAGCAATTCAAAAGCGAGAACGAATTAGTTAATGGAAAATGTCCTGATCACGATACGGTTCCTGAAAAAATGAAAGAAGAGTGCTACTTAATGAAAATGACTTCTATTCAAGATGCTTTAATTGCAAAAATAGAATCAAATGAATTTGAAATTGCTCCGGAAAAATATAAAAACGAAATCATTTCTTTTTTGAAAAATCAGGTGCTCAATGATGTTTCCATATCCAGAAAAAATGTTTCCTGGGGTATACAACTTCCTTTCGACGGAGAACATACAACCTATGTTTGGGTGGATGCATTTTTAAATTATCTGACTGGTTTAGGCTGGGATGGAAATGAAAAAAAACTTCCGGAATTTTGGCCAGCTGATATAAACATGATTGGCAAAGATATTTTGCGTGTTCACGCGACTATTTGGCCGGCAATTCTGCTGCATCTCGGAATTGAACTGCCTAAAATGCTTTTTACTCACGGGCACATTCTTTCTGGCGGCAAGAAAATGAGCAAAACACTCGGCAATGTTATCACTATTGATGAAATGCTTTCAAAATTCGGCACAGACGGCACCAGATATCTTTTGATGAGTGGAGGAACATTCGGAGAAGATTTGGATATGGCAATGGACCGGATGATAGAAAAATATAACGCGGATCTGGCGAATGGATTGGGGAATTTAGTTTCGCGGGTTATAAAGCTTAGCGATAAACTTAATATTAAATTGGAAGCTTCCATAGAGACCTCTGCGAAACTAGATAAATTTCAAATAGACAAAGCTTTGGAATATATTTGGGAAAAAGTTAGCGAGGACAACAAATATATCGAGGATAATAAGCCATGGGAACTGGCAAAATCAGATGAAAAGAAATTTGGGGAAGTGATGCAAAAATTGCTGAATGATTTAGGCCTGATTTCCCGGTTGCTGCTTCCGTTTTTGCCCGAAACGGCCGAAAAAATCCAAAAAGCCCTGGAGACCAAACGGGTCGAACCGCTTTTTCAAAGGATAAAATAAACCCCAACGAATGTACAAATCAATTACCAATATACGAATATACAAAATTATTTTCTGAGGTACAACGGAATATTTCTTTAGCTCATTTGTATATTTGTATGTAATTAGTAATTCGTAACCTTATGAAAATAGCAATCAGTGGCAACATTTATATGCTGCCTGACATCATAGAAGCGCAAGAAATATTGGAAAAAAAGAAACATAGTGTTGTTCCAATTTTTGAATATCTTGACCAGCTGGAAGAGATAGATGAGAAAAGAAAAGAAAAAAACAGACTGTCTTTTTTTGATAAGCTGAAAAAGTGTGATGCGCTCCTGGTGGTTAATAATACCTTGAAAAATGGTCGAAAAAACTATATCAGCGGCAGTTCTTTTTTGGAAATGGGCTTTGCGCATGCTTTGGGCAAGAAAATATTTTTATTGCAGGGCATCCCGGAATTATCTTATAAGGATGAAATTATGGCGATGCATCCAGTAATTCTTAATGGTAAGCTGAATAAAGTTAAATAATTTAGAATTTAGTAAATTTCTATAAAAAACAGAAATGTAGAATGTATCATGTAGTATGTATAATGTATATAATGCATTTATACGTGATACTTGATACGTGATACTTAATACATGGCTTTCTTCGATTCTCATGCTCATGTTAATTTTTCCGCTTTTAGGGAAGATGGAGAAGAAGTTCTCAAAAAATGCCTCGCCGAGGGCGTTTGTGTTGTGAACGTGGGTTCGCAGTATTCGACCAGCCAGCGGGCGGTTGAATATGCGTGCAAATTTGAAACCGGTATTTTTGCCGCGATTGGAATTCATCCGGTGCATCTCAAAGCGGGAGCTTTTAAATATAATGATCCGGATGAAATTGAAGAAGTAGAAATAAAAACCAAAGGCGAAGAATTTGAATATAAAAAATATTTGGAACTGGCTCGGGATGAAAAAGTAGTAGCCATTGGAGAAGTTGGGTTGGACTACCATCATTTTGATGAAGGCGATAATATTGAAGAGTTAAAAAAACAGCAAAAAGAGGTTTTGATAAAATTTATTAAAATGGCTAATGAAGTGAACAAGCCGGTGATACTGCACTGCTGGGGCGTAAAGTCTCACAAGGAGCTCGACCACGCCCGAACGGATGCGTATGACGATCTTTTGGAAATTTTACAGAAATATCCAGTCGCAAAAAAAGGAATTGTGCATAGTTTTGTCGGAGGCTACAAAACGGCTAATAAATTCATTGAAATGGGCTACAAAATAGGGCTTAATGGTATCATTACTTATGGTGAAAGTTATGATCGCCTGATCAAGGAAATTGATCTTGCAAATATCGTTATTGAAACTGACTGTCCATATCTGACGCCGGTGCCGCATAAAGGTGAGCGCAACGAACCAGTTTTTGTGAAATTGGTGGCGGAAAAGATCGCGGCGGTGAAAAATATTCCAATAGCAGAAGTGGCTGAAATTACTACTGAAAACGCTAAGGATATATTAGGCATCATGTAGAATGTATCATGTATAAATACGAAAAAGTTTAAAAATTTTTTAGCTGTTGACATAGGTCAGTTTTTGCGAGATAATTGGGACCATTGGTATCTAAAATTGATTTAAAAATGAAGGAGCAAGGAAAAATAGAAACCCCGTGGTGGCGAGAAGGGCTGCAACTTTTTTTCAGACTGAGCTGTTGGGTGGCATTTCCGGCGATTATCGGAGCTTTTATCGGTAAATATTTAGATAAAAATTTCCATTCTGAACCATGGTTATTTTTATTTGGTGTCGGATTTTCATTCATAATATCAATTGTCATGATTATCAGAATAGGACTTAGGGAAATGAATAAACAAAGTCCAAAGTCTAAGGCCTAAAGTCTAAGTTTATTTTATTGATTATGTCTACGGAAAATACGCAACAGAATATGTCCGTCCCGCAGGAAGTGAGCCATGAAACCACTTTGTTTTCTGAACCGATCGCGCATGTTGGAAATTTTACAATTACTAATTCTCTGCTTATGAGCTGGCTGACGGTGATTATTTTGGTGACATTTTTCATATTGGTTGGAAAAAAAATAGCCAAAAAAGGAAAAGCTAAAAAAGCGCCTAAAGGCATTCAGAATTTTTTTGAAATTCTTTTGGAACAAGCCTTGGATATGGCTGACAGCGCAACCGGAGATCGCCAGAAAACCATAAAGTTTTTGCCGGTAGTGCTGGCTCTGTTTCTTTTCATTTTAGTCAACAACTGGCTAGGGCTGTTGCCGGGCGTGGGTACGGTTGGATTTGTGGAAACAGCCAATGGGCACAGCGCATTTGTGCCGTATCTGCGAGGCGGAACAGCCGATCTCAATACAACCTTGGCGCTTTCATTGTTTGCTGTCATATTGTCGCATATTTTGGGGGTTGTCTGGATCGGCGTTTGGAATCATTTGAATAAATTTATCAATTTCAAAGCGTTTTTGCAGATAGCCGGACATGTTCGCAAAGATCCGATGGTTCTGATAGTCAATCCAATCAAGGCTTTTGTCAGCATCATTGAATTTATCGGGGAAATTGCCAAAGTAGCATCACTTAGTCTTCGGCTTTTCGGCAATATTTTTGCCGGAGAAGTGTTGCTGGGATCAATGATGGCTATTTTCGCGTTTTTGCTGCCGCTGCCGTTCATGTTTTTGGAAATTATTGTCGGCATAGTTCAGGCGCTGGTTTTCGCCATTCTGACATTGGTATTCATGAGCATAGCTACCACTGCCGAGGAACACTAGAAATAATTTTCAATTCTCAATTTTCAATTTTCAAACAATGCTTTAAATTTTCAAATTTACAAATCGAATCATTAGAAATTGTTTAGAAATTAGAAATTATTATTAATTTAATGCATGCATCATCTATCTTCCCCAAAGAGGAGAAAATATAGCTGATGTCTGCTACAAATGAGTATGGAATCAGCAGGACTCGTGATGCTGGCCAAAGCATTAGCGATCGGTCTCGGGGCAATCGGACCTGGCATTGGTATCGGTATGATTGGTGCCAAAGCCATGGAATCAATCGGACGCAATCCGGAATCAAGCAAGATTCTGTTCGTGCCGATGCTTCTGATGGCCGCTTTCGCCGAAGCTATCTCAATTTACGCCTTGGTTATCGCGTTTTCGATCAAATAAATGTTTTGTTATGGCCCCTCATTTTTTATTAAGTGGGG
>CAZFCX010000031.1:0-4053 GCA_964517825.1 uncultured Bdellovibrionales bacterium | reverse complement strand
GTGCCAAAAAGAAAATATTTTAATAAAACATAAGCATGCAGTATACAGCATTCAGCGTACAGTTATTACTGGTTACTGATTACTGGTTACTGATTACTGACCCATGGAAGAAATCATAAAAACATTTCACATTGACTGGAAACTTATTCTGGCGCAGCTGGTGAATTTTGCGATTATTTTTTTCGTGCTGAAAAAATTCGCCTACGGGCCGATGATGAAAATGATGTCTGAAAGATCGGAAAAAATTGAAAAAGGCATCAAAGATGCGGAAAGCGCGCAAAAAAAACTGACGGAAATTTCCGAGAAAGAAAAAGAAGTTTTGGTCAAAGCCAGAAAACAAGCGCAGGAAATTGTCGCTAAAGCGGAAGAAGTGGCTGTAAAAAATAAGGAAGAAATTCTTGTTTCGGCTAAGCAGCAATCGGAAAAAATACTGGCTGACGCAGAGAAGAAAATTGAGTTGGAAAAAAACAAAATGTTTGCTGAAGTGAAGACTCAAGTAGCGGAATTAGTTATCGCAGCTACTGGAAAAGTTATTGATGAAAAAATGGACAGTCAAAAATATAAGGAAATTATAGACAAGGCAATTCAATAAACAAAGAACAAGGAACAAGGAACAATGAACAGTAAAACTTAAAATTAATATTGATCACTGATCTTTGATCATTGGTCATTGAAAAAATGAAAGTCACAGCTCAGCAATACGCAAAAACACTTTTAGAACTAACTGACGGGAAAACTGAGCAGACTGTTTCTGATGTGGTAAAAAAATTTGCCGAAGTTCTCAAAAAAGACGGACAAATCAAGAATGCCGGAAAAATCATAGAAAAATTTTCGGAAGTTTATAATGCGAAGCATGAAATTGTGGAAGCGGACGTGACTTCCTCACGTGAGCTATCACGTGACAAGATCAATCAAATTGAAAATTTTGTTAAGGATAAATATTCTGCCAAGGAAGTTATAGTGAAAAATATTATTGATGAAAAAATCAAAGGCGGAATAATCATCAAAGTTGGGGATGAAGTTTTGGATGGAAGCGTATCAGCACAGCTAAAAAGATTGGAAAAGGAATTGGTGAAATAAAAAAGTACCAACTAAAATACGAATCAATTACTAATATATGAATAGGTTTTAAAAATTAGTATATTTGTAAAGGATTAGTAAATTAGTCGGTTAATAATGTAATTTAATTTATCAAATATAATAAAATATTATGGCTAACAAAGACTACATAATCGAGCAGTTAAAAAAACAGATTGAAAACTTCAAAACCGAAGTGACGACTGAAAAAGTCGGCAAGGTTGTGGAAGTGGGTGATGGCGTGGCTCGCATCAGCGGACTTTCTGACATTATGGCTTCCGAAATGGTGGAATTTCCCAATGGTGAAATCGGTGTGGCGCTCAATTTGGAAGAAGATCGAGTCGGCGTGATGGTGCTGGGAAACTTTATCGGCATCAAAGAAGGCGATGAAGTGAAAGCGACCGGCAAGATTCTTTCTATTCCGGTTTCTGATGCAATGGTTGGACGCGTCATTAATCCATTGGGAAATCCAGTGGACGGTAAAGGAGATATCACAGAAAAAACACAGAATGGAACAGAAAAAACACAGATAAAATATTATCCGGTGGAAAAAATTGCGCCGGGAGTTATTACCCGCAAAGGCGTTCATGAACCGGTGCAAACCGGCATCAAAGCGATTGACGCCTTGATTCCAATCGGACGCGGACAAAGAGAACTCATAATCGGCGATCGCCAAACCGGAAAAACCGCGATTGCGATTGACACAATTATCAATCAAAAGGGGCAGAACATGAAATGCATCTATGTGGCAGTTGGACAGAAGGAGTCGAAAATCGCGCGCATCGTTGGTGAACTCGAAAAAAATGGCGCAATGGAATATACCACCATTGTCGTGGCCGGTGCTTCTGACAGCGCGGCGCTTTCATATATCGCTCCGTATTCCGGATGCGCGTTGGGAGAATATTTTATGGACAAAGGTGAAGACGTGCTGATTGTTTTCGACGACCTTTCCCGCCATGCCTGGGCCTATCGCCAGATTTCGCTTATTTTAAAACGTCCGCCGGGGCGCGAAGCCTATCCGGGCGACGTTTTCTATCTGCACTCCAGACTTCTGGAAAGAAGCGCCAAACTGAATGAAAATTTTGGCGGCGGTTCAATGACGGCGCTCCCGATTATTGAAACGCAAGCGGGCGATGTTTCAGCCTACATTCCAACCAATGTTATTTCCATTACCGACGGGCAGATTTTCTTGGAATCGGATTTGTTCTACAAAGGAATTCGCCCGGCTTTGAATGTGGGAATTTCAGTTTCCCGCGTGGGATCCAGCGCGCAGATTAAAGCTATGAAAAAAGTGGCCGGCAAACTGAAATTGGATTTAGCGCAATTCCGCGAACTCGAAGCTTTCGCACAATTCGGATCGGACTTGGATGAAAAAACCAAAGCGCAGATCGAACGCGGAAGAAGGACGGTGGAAATTTTGAAACAGGGACAATATGAACCAATGACTGTGGAACATCAGGTGGCAATTCTCTACGCCTTGGCCAACGGTTTTGTAGATGATGTGGAGGTTGAAAAAATGAAAGACTGGGAAAATGATTTCCATAAATTTCTGGACGCGCAGGCGAAAGACGTTATTAAATTAATTGGCGAGAAAAAAGAATTGAACGATGATGTGATAAAAGTTTTGGAAAAAGCGATTAAAGAGTTTAAAGAAACGTATCAGTAATCAGGGAACAGCGAACAAGAAACAATGAACAATAAAAATCAATGCAAATGCATAGTGTATCAATTACTGATCACTGTTCATTGATCATTGATCATTGAAAAAATGGCTAGTTCAAAAGACATCAGACGCAGAATAAAATCAATCAACTCCACGCGCAAAATCACCAAAGCCATGGAGATGGTTAGTGCTGCCAAAATGAGGCGGGCGGTTGCGAGCGTGATTGCGATTCGTCCATACGCGCGCAGCGCCTGGAGCGTGCTGACCAATATGGCCAGAGCTTTTGAAAAATATAAAGGCAGCGGGCTTTTGGAGGTGCGTGAGGTCAAAAGCGTCCTGATGATTGTGGTGACCTCCAACCGCGGTCTTTGCGGATCATTCAACACGCAGATCGCCAAGAAAATAAAAGAGGAAATTTTGCATCCGGAAAAATTAAAGGTCAACAGAATTGGCAACAAAAGGATATCAACTCAGGGCGAATCCGTATCTGACAGAGAAACATGAAACAGAGAAATAAAAATAGACTTTATTACTATTGGCAAAAAAGGTGAAAATATGGTGCGCAGATTGAATAAGCCCGCCTCGACTCGCGGAAATGACCGCTCATCGACGCGAGGCGGGGAAATCATAGCTTCTTTTGCGGATGGCGGGCAGTTTATTTCATCTGTTGATGTTAAACCGCTGTCTAAAATTGTTATCGATGATTACTTGGCGAAAAAATACGACAAAGTCGTGGCGGTGTATACGGATTATATTTCAACGGTTGTCCAGCAGACACGAATCCGCCAGATTCTGCCGATTTCAAAAATTGATATTGAAAAACAGATTGCGGAAATGGATGTCATCGCCAAAGAATACGGCTTGGATGAACCGGTAGTTGAATATAAAGTGGAACCAAATCCTCGGGAAGTTTTGGATTTTATTGTGCCGCGCATTATTGAGATGCAGCTTTTTCACGCGATTCTGGAATCGCAGGCCTCCGAACAGAGCGCGCGCATGATGGCTATGAGAAATGCGACAGATGCGGCGGGAGAAATGTCGGATGATTTGACATTGGCATATAATCAGATCAGGCAGGGGAAGATTACGCAGGAAATTGCGGAGATCAGCGCAGGTCGCGCTGCTCTCGAATAAAAATGTGTCATTCCGACCGCCCGCTTCGACTCGTCGAAGACAAGGCGAGAAGTGGAGGAATCTGAACTCAGATCTCTCGACTACGCTCGAGATGACAAATAAAAAAGTTTTTTGAAATTCAAGCATTAACTTTTCTTTCTAGGATAAGAAAAGTTACAAAAGAAAGTCGCGCCTGATGA
>CAZFCX010000030.1:4345-11222 GCA_964517825.1 uncultured Bdellovibrionales bacterium | reverse complement strand
CTCGCATTTTTGCCGTTTCTACTAATTAATCACCACACGTTTTGACAAAGAGCCAAATCAAGGAAAAACTGAATAAATTGCCAACTGAGCCCGGAGTATATATTTTCAGGGATAAAGCCGGAAAAATCTTATACATCGGCAAGGCGACCAATCTTAGAAGTCGGGTAGCTTCGTATTTTCGGGGTACGGAAACCAGAAACCACATTGAAGCCATGATGCCCAAAGTGGCTTATATAAAATTTATCCAAACCGATTCGGTTTTGGAAGCTTTGATATTGGAAAGCAATCTGATCAAAAAACATCAGCCGAAATATAACATTGATCTTAAAGACGATAAATCATTCTCGTATTTTATGGTGACAAAAGAAAGTTTTCCCAAGATAATTATTGTTAGAGCCACAGAGATAGAAAATCAAATTTCTAATTCCAAATTTCTAATTTCTAATAAAATTCCAAATTCTAAATCTCAAATTAAAAAAATACGAGATACTAAATACAAAATACCATATACGAAAATTTACGGTCCCTACACTTCCAAAAAGCAAATGGAAATTGCTCTCAAAATAATCCGCAAGATTTTTCCTTTTCATTCCAACAAACAAGAAACGGAAAAAGGCTGTCTAGATTTTCAAATCGGGCTTTGTCCCGGACCATATGCCGGCGAGATTTCGGAGAAAGATTATCAAAAAAATATCCATGGCATCAGGATGATTTTGGAAGGAAAAAAGAAAAGCTTAGTAAAAAAACTTGAAAAGGAAATGCAGGCGTTGGCCAAAAAGCATGAATTTGAAAAAGCCGCGGATTTGAGAAATAAAGTTTTTGCACTAAATCACATTCATGATATCGCATTGATTTCGAAAGATTTTGAACCTAAAATACTAAATACAAAATACGAGATACAAAATACGAGAATTGAGGCCTATGATATTTCCAATATCTCCGGTACGAATGCGGTTGGTTCGATGGTGGTTTTTTCAGGCAGTGAACCTGACAAAAAAGAGTATCGTAAATTTAAAATCAAAACTATTTCGGGCAGTGACGATGTTAGTATGATGCGGGAGGTATTGCTGCGCAGATTCAAAAACGACTGGCCCGCCTCGACTCGCGGAAACGACCGCTTGTCGACGCGAGGCTGGCCAATGCCGGATTTGATTTTGTTGGATGGCGGAATAGGACATCTGAACATGTTTGATAAATTAGTGAGAGATTTGGGATTAGCTGTGCCAGCTATTGCTGTTGCCAAGGGACCGACACGAAAAATTTCTAATTTCAAATTTCTAATTTCTAAACAATTTCCAGCTGCCAAATTTTCAAATGATTTAAAAAATATAATGAATAACAAAAATTTATTAGGTCTGATTATAGACGAAGCGCATCGGTTTGCCGTAACATATCACCGGAAGCTGCGCCGGAAAAATTTTCTATAATATTTTCAGCCTGGATACGCTAGAAGACGGTCGCGTAAAGCAACGTGGTCGCCACGCAACTTTACGTCGTCTAGCAGTGTATCCTGAGGATTTTTGGAATGTTGCAAAAGGGAGTGGGGTTGACAAGATTTCTAAAATAGCGTATAAAAGATGGTTAAATCAAAAATAAAAAGGGAAGGGGGTTCTTTAAAATAATGAGTCAGACATCTACAGCGATAAAAATGGATGATGAAATTAAAAACTTTGACGATGTGGTGGCGGGTTTAATGCTGGAAAGCATTGAAAATCACAGAAAAAAGGCAGAAATATTAATCACAAACAGAGAAGTACAGCTGGCTTTTTTTAAGGAGCACAAAATTGCTGCTTTTTTATTGGGACGTATTTGCGAAAAGTTGGAAAGAGATATAGCCAACTTGAAGTTGCAGATAACTGGCTATAAACTGGCTGCGACTAGTTTGAAAATTTCCAATCCGGCGGCAATGAAATAATTGCTGCAAAAAAATCTATGGAAAGGAGGTGAATTAGTTGCCGAAGCCCTTTCAAAAAGGGGAGCTAAAATTTTCCAAGCTTCTGTAGGAGGGAATCATATGATTTTTATAAGGGCAGTGATTTTAAAAAAAATATCTGTGCGTCTTTTATTTAATGGCGCATAGAGAGTTTTGAGAAGACAAAAAGTCCGAAGAGAGAAACGCTATTCTCTTCGGACTCTTTTTATATCTACTTATATGTTTTATAAAATAAGAGCTATCAGAAATTTTAAACGGTCAATTTTGTATAAATTTAGACAAAGAAAATGGCAATTTTTTAAAATTTAATTATTTGACAATAGCCGGAACAAGGGGCTAATCTCAAGATACATAATATTTATATTTATGCAGAAAAAAGAATCATTCCGAAAAATATTAATAAACTTAAAAAAAATAAAGCCTGCTTTTCTGTTCGCGCTGTTTTTGCTTTTCCCGCTGTTTTTTCCGCCGGTGGCTTTTGCCAAGAATTTGCAAGAACAGGCCGGACAGCCTGATTATTCAGCAATTATTATTGATGCGGATATTTCTAAAATTTCAGATATTGACGGTCCGCGCATTGATGATGGAGCGGCTTCTATTTCTCGCCGATCACCTGGCACTTCTCAACGTTGTCCTAATTTATCAAAAGGGGTTTGGGTATTTATCATGATTGCCTACGCGGTCCTTTTGGTTTTCAATCTGGCTTACGGCTTTAAAAATACAAACAGGCTTAGGTGGCGGGCCGGTCTTGTTTTGACCACCACGGCAATTTTGGCATGGTATGTCCTTGATCAATGCCGGTTGGACGTCTGGTTTCCTTTGAATATTCTTAAAGTAGGCATCTTTATCTATGCTTTCTATTTGTATTTCTTCAATAAAAAGCAAATCCAAGACTTTTAATTCCAGGTAAACAGCCTTTTCTAAGCCGACTCTTTACAAAGTGGGCTTTTTCTGATACCATGTTTCATTAGCAAATACAAATTTCATGTATCAGGTATCAAGTAGAATGTATAAAGTATATATACAAAAATACATGATGTCTCACTTTTTTTAGATACATTATACATGTTACATAATACATAATACTTTTTAATGAATATGGCTTCTAAAAAATCTTATCCAATAAACAAAAACAGCGACATTAGCATCAGGGGTGCGCGGGTTAATAATCTTAAAAACATAGACGTCAACATTCCCCGCAACAAATTCGTCGTTGTGACTGGCCTTTCCGGATCGGGGAAATCATCTCTGGCTTTCGATACGATTTATGCCGAAGGCAATCGCCGATATATGGAAGGCCTTTCTTCCTATGCCCGCAATTTTTTGGATCCATCGGTCAAACCCGACGTGGATAAGATTGAAAACTTGAGTCCTCCAATTTCCATCGACCAAAAAAGCGTGTCCAGATCTCCGCGTTCCACAGTCGGAACGCTGACAGAAGTTTATGATTACTTGCGAATTCTTTTCGCAAAGATTGGAGTTTTGCACTGTCCCAGTTGCGGAGCATCAATGCAGAAAAGATCGAGCAAAGAAATTTTGGATGAAATTCTGACTTTTTCTCATCACACGCAAATTGCCATTTTGGCGAAACCAAAAGACAGCGCGACCGGCAAGGAACTTTTGAAACATATCCAGCAAATGGGTTATGCACGTGTTCGCTTGAGCGAAAAAATAATCACAGTGGCTGAAGCTCTGCTGCTGGAAAATGAAAAAATCGATGGAGACATTGAAATGGTCATTGATCGCATTGTGCTGGACAAAAAAAATCCGGATACGGAAAGAATAGCTGATTCAATCGAAACGGCCATGAAGATGGGCGGAAATTCAATGAAAATATTGTTTGATAACTCGGAAGAGCACAGTTACAATCAAGATTTTTTTTGCGCGCAGTGCGGAGTGAAGATAAAAGAAGTGACACCGAGACATTTTTCTTTCAACAGCCCGGAAGGCGCCTGTGAAACTTGCAGCGGGCTGGGGTATATCTTGAAAGTCAATGAAGACTTAATAATTCCCAACAAAAAACTGTCTCTTGCGGAAGGAGCGATCCAACCATAAAACAAATCAAACAAAAAAATCAGCGGACAAGGGCCGCAATTTATGTTGCTCAAGGAATTGTCCAAAAAATATAAATTTTCAATGAATGTGCCGGTCAGAAAATTATCGGCTGAACAGCTGCATGTGGTTTTGTATGGAGACGAAGGCTTTGAAGGCATCATTCCGTCATTAGAGAAAAAATATTTTGAAACCAGGTCTGACTATGTCCGCAGTGAGATTGAAAAATACATGACCGAACATATTTGCGGATCCTGTCAGGGCAAACGCCTGAAAAAGGAGTTTTTGGCGGTTACCGTTCAGGAAAAATCCATAGATGATTTGGTTTCAATGAGCATTTTGCATTTGCAAGAATTTTTTGACGGCAGTGAAAAATGGAAACAAAGCGACCAGGAAAAAGACATTTGCAAATCTATTGTGCGTGAAATATCACAGCGGCTCAGCGCTCTTAAAAATGTCGGTTTGGAATATTTAAATCTCGGACGAAGCGCGCAGACTATTTCCGGCGGTGAAGCGCAAAGAATCAGATTAGCTGCCCAGCTCAATTCCCAATTGATGGGAATAGTTTATGTTCTGGACGAACCTTCAATCGGACTGCATAGCCGTGATACGGAAAAGCTGATAAACACCATGAAAGATCTGCAAGGCGTCGGCAACTCAATCATAGTTGTTGAACATGATGAAAGCATGATAAAAGCGGCTGACTGGATCATCGATATGGGACCGGGTGCGGGAGAAGAAGGAGGCATCGTTGTTTTCGAAGGCAATTATAAAAAACTTTTAAGTTCCAAAAACCTGACTGCCCAATATATTTCCAAAAAGAAAAAAGTTTCCGACAAGAAAAAATATCGCTCCGGTAGCAACAAATCAATCGAAATTTTAGGAGCGGAAGAGCATAATCTCAAAAAAATCGATGTGAAAATTCCGCTGGAAAAATTCGTGGTCATCTGCGGAGTTTCCGGCAGCGGAAAATCAACTTTGGTAAAAAACATTCTGGCCAAGGCCTTGGCTAAACATTTTTATGGAGCCAAAGATCTGCCAGGCAAGCATAAGAAAATCAAAGGTTTGGAAAATATCAAAAAAGTGATCAGCATAAATCAGGCGCCGATCGGACGCACACCGCGTTCCAATGCTGCTACTTACACCGGAGTCTTTTCGCACATCCGCGAACTGTTTGCGCAGACGGAAGAATCAAAAAATCGCGGTTACACCGCCAGCCGATTCAGCTTTAATATGAAAGGCGGTCGCTGCGAAGTCTGCCAAGGGGAAGGATTTAAGAAAATTGAAATGCATCTTCTGCCGGACATGTATGTGAAATGCGAAGCTTGCGGCGGAACAAGGTTTAGCAAAAAAACTTTGGAAATTGAATATAAAGGATTTAATATTGCCCAAATTCTGGATATGGACGTTCGCTTGGCGCTCCGATTTTTTGCGCGCAATCCTTTGATTGCGGAAAAACTTAAAACTATGGAAGATGTGGGGCTGGGTTACTTGAAGCTGGGTCAGAGCGCTACCAACCTTTCCGGTGGAGAAGCGCAGCGCATAAAATTGGCGACAGAACTGGCACGCAAATCAACCGGCAACACTTTGTATATTTTGGACGAACCGACTGCCGGCCTTCATTTTGATGATATTCGCCGGCTTTTGGCCGTGCTGAATGCCTTGGTAGACAAAGGCAACACAGTTATCGTGGTGGAACACAACTTGGATGTTGTGCGTGATGCCGACTGGGTTATTGAACTTGGACCGGATGGTGGAGACACGGGCGGATATTTGACGTTCGAAGGAACTCCGGACAAATTAAAAAAAGATAAAAAAAGTTGGACGGCAAAATATCTCTAGCGAGAAATTTTCAATGATCAATTTTCATTGAATTTTCAATGACACAATGATTCAATGTTTGAAAGTTAATTCATTGATTATCAGTCGTAAATTACAAGAAGAGAATGGCTATTGCCAGCACGGAGAGCATGATATCATTGGCCCCATTGCGCAGAGTCCACAATCTTTCTTTGGAAAAAGCCGGATATTTATGACACCAAGCATGGAAATCATGAATTTTATTGAGGATAAAACAATCAAATTCCTTATTCAGAGCAGTCAGAAGGTCAGGCAGCATGGAGAAAAACATGCCAATGGCAATCTGCCAGATAATGTGACGTTCTAAATTTTGATAGCGGACTATAAAAAAAACAATCACTATTCCGGCAGAAAGATCTAGGGCTATTTTCCACCAGGTGTTTCTGAAGCGCGAATCCTTGTTTAAATAATCTCCATGGCGAAGATGATCCATCAGGAAATGAAGCGGGATGGTTATGAAAGGAATGAGCCACAGGTTGGCAATATTTTTGCCGATAGCGGCGCCGATGAGAGCATGGGTGGTTAAAATCATAGATTTTGAAATTTTAAATTATAAATTTCGAATTTCGAATGAATTTTCAATGATTTAATGTTTAAAAATTTGTTATTAAAAAATTAAAAATTGATTAAAAATTTTAAATTAAAAATTAAAAATTCATTTTTATGAATAAAAATGGAATCTTGTATATCGTTGCCACTCCTATTGGAAATTTGGAGGATATAACACTTCGGGCTCTCAAAGTTCTCAAAGAAGTTGATTTAATCGCGTGCGAAGATACCAGAGTTGCCAGCAAATTACTTTCTCATTATAGCATATCCAAACCATTAGTCTCGCTGCATCAGCATAGCGGGCAGAGGCAATTTGAAAAAATCATTGCCGAACTTGCTGTTGGAAAAAATGTGGTTTATGTAAGCGATGCCGGAACTCCAGGCATTTCCGATCCAGGCAATCAGCTGGTGGCAGCGGCTGCCGAAGAAAATATTGTTGTTGTGCCGATTCCGGGAGCGTCCGCCTTGGGAGCATTGGTTAGC
>CAZFCX010000030.1:0-4304 GCA_964517825.1 uncultured Bdellovibrionales bacterium | reverse complement strand
ATTTTTGCAGGTTTTCCTCCGCACAAAAAAGGACGGGAAACTTTTTTTAAAAAAATTATTGCCGCGGATTGTCCCGTTGTATATTATGATTCTCCGCACAGAGTTTTGAAAAATCTGGAATTACTAGATAAGCTCGGGTCAGAGAAGAAAATAATCATCGGACGCGAACTTACCAAAATGTTTGAAGAAATCATAAGAGGAGACAGTCAGGATATCAAAAAGCATTTTCAAGATAATCCCGAAAAGATGAAAGGGGAATTTGTAGTAATCGTGTATGGTGCATAACTATGGGCGCAAAGATTATGCAAAAGCATAATTTCATTGTATAATGATTGCAAATAACCCTAAAAATAAAAAAATGAATAGTAGCAAAAAAACAATAAAGGGTTTTTCGTTTGTGGAAGTTCTGATTAGCCTTGCCATAATTACTATAATGACAGGCATTTTGTTTGCTAGTAATAACAATAAGGGAAAACAAGAGGTGCAACTAGCTGCGCGAGAAATAGCTGCCCAATTAAGATTATTGCAAAATGAAGCGCTCAATGGAAAAGTTATTAATGGAGAAGCCATTTGTAAAATCGAAATGAATCTTGACGCCGTAAACAACAAATATGAAATAAGGTATTATGACCGATGTTCGCCTGATAATCAGATAGCAACAGCAGGTCCTTTTAAACCGAAGAAAAGCAAGCTGCTTCATACGGGTTCAATAGTGTTTACGGTTCCGATGGCGGAAGTACCAATAGGTGGACTCAATGGGTTTGTTTTGGAATCTGAAAATAACCAAAAAATGACTATATGTGTCAAAGCGGGAAACATTACAGAAATAAAAGGAAACAACATAGCAGCTTGCGGTTTTTGACGTATTATTTTATAATAAACATAAATAAGCTAATAAACCTAAAAACAAAAACAATATGTCCAACAAAGTCTTAATTAGCGTAGTGGGTGTGATCGTAGCCATCACCATCTTGGTGATCGGCATTGTAATTGGAAAAAGATTTTCCAATGAAGCAAGCGTTCCTGCTGATAATCTCCAGCAAAAGTATTTCCAAGCCGGCTGGGATGCAGCCAAAGCGAAGTTAGAAAAAATATCTTCTGAAGCATTTATTCCAAATAAAGCTACCGACGATGTCATCGTGGGCGTGATTCAAAAAGTAGACGGAAACAAACTGACAGTCGCCATCAGTTCTCCAGATCCTCTGGGCGATCCGAAAGCGACCGAATTAAAAACAATCACAGTATCTGACAGCACGAAAATATCTGTTGGCGAGCCACAAGACCAGGAAGCAATTAAAAAGAAAATACAGGAAGGAAATCTTGATCCGATGGATATATTGCCAAAATATAAAGAAGCTAAACTGGCTGATTTGAAAGTCAATCAATTCATTATTGTTTCTGCTCCTCTTGGTAGCAAGAGTCAATCAGAATTTACGGCCAATGAAATAAAAGCCAATTATGTTGATCCAGCGGCTATCCCTGAAAAACCGAAAACAACTCCGCAAGAATAAATTTGAATATATAAAAAAATCAATATAACTTTTATGAAAATCTTTTGCAACAATTCAAAAAACATAATTATAGCAATTACCTTTGCTTTTGTCTGTCTGGCTGGAGCTGGGACGGCTGAGGCGGGGTGCTATCAGGTTTGTGATCCGATTCTGGCTCCTTGTCCTTCTGGATATAGTGTTTATAATAACCAACTATATCCATGGGCGCCAAGCCCATTTGGCTGGGCTTGTTTTCCCTGCGGCGGATATGGGTGTTGGTTGGGAGCTGCTTGGGGTCATGTGGGAGGTTCTGTATGTGCTACAGGTCTCCTCAACGGCTGTATTGATATTGGTCCATATATTGTTGGGTGGAATTGCTATACAAGATGCGATGGCGAGTGGAGCGCTTGGAGTGCCTGTTCAGCAACTTGTGGTGGTGGAACTCAGACTCGAACATGCACTAACCCAGCTCCTTTGAACGGTGGAGCAAATTGTGTAGGGCCAAGTTCTCAAGCCTGCAATACGCAAGCTTGTCCAGCTCCTGTCAATGGCGGATGGAGCGACTGGAGCGCCTGTTCAGTGACTTGTGGTGGTGGAACTCAGACTCGCACCTGTACTAATCCAGCTCCTGCGAACGGCGGAGCACCTTGTTCAGGGGCATCGTCTCAAGCCTGCAATACGCAAGCTTGTTGTAGTCCAAATTTCCAAGATGTATGTACGCCACCAAATATTGATAATATTGATTGTGCAAATACTTGCGGCCAGACCATAACCGTAACCCCTACTTGCAGTAGAATTGATTTAAATGGATGTATGGCTCCAACTACCTGTGTTGGCTCATGCACTCCCGTAACCAAAATATGTCCTGCTTGCCCACTGGATACTGGCGCATGGAGAGAAGTGTCGCCGCAAAATTAGAACAGCTTTTGGCTATGTCCATGATTTCATAATCAGAAAAAACTAAAAACACTTTAAGACAAGCTTTGGATATTTTCCAAGGCTTGTTTTTATAGCGTTTCGTTTTTTTGAAAAATGTGGTACAATATAAGCAAAGAAATTGCCGTTAATCTTTGCAGGCAAATTTTAAAAAATAATCAAAATAAAAAATATAAGCGTGCCAGTAGGCACGATTATAAAAAAACAAAAACAATATGTACAACAAAGTATTAATTAGCATAGTGGGCGTGATTGTATCCATCACCATCTTGGTGATCGGTATCGTGATTGGAAAAAGAATTTCTCAGGAAACGGCTATTCCTGATAATGCTCAGCAAAAATGTTTCCAAGCCGGCTGGGATGCCGCCAAAGCCAAGTTAGAAAAAATATCTTCTGAAGTGTTAATCCCAAGCAAAGCCACAGACGATGTCATCGTGGGCGTGATTCATCAAATAGATGATAACAAACTGACAGTCGCAATTAGTTCTCCGGATCTTCTGGGCGATCCGAAACCAGCCGAATTTAAAACAATCACAGTGGCTGACAGCACGAAAATAACCGTTAGCGAGCCGCAAGATCAGGAAGCAATCAAAAAGAAAATACAGGAAGGAAATTTTGATCTGACGGCTCTATTGCCAAAATATAAAGAAGCTAAGCTATCTGATCTGAAAGTGAATCAATCCATTATTATTTCTGCTCCTCTTGGCAGCAAGAGTCAATCAGAATTTACGGCCAATGAAATAAAAGCCAACTATATTGAGGCGGCAGCTGTTCCCGAAAAACCAACAACAACTCAGCAAGAATAAAGTTGAATACATAAAAAAATCAAATAACTTTTATGAAAATAATTTGCAAAAATCCAAGAAACATAATCATAGCAGTTGCCTTTGCTTTTGTCTGTTTGGCTAGTGCTGATACGGCTGAGGCGGCGTGCTATTGGAAGAAAGTTTGCGATGTACCGGTGTATGGACCTTCTTGTCCTTCCTGGCAACCTTATTATGTGTCGACTCAGGTAGTATCATATGGCAGCCCCTCTATGGTTTGTTGGCCTATCGGTGGGTATTCATGTGGTTTAGGAAATTTTATGGTATGTTGTGCTGCATCAAATCCTTGGGCGGGCGGATGGGGAAATTGGAGTTATCCATCTACAGCTGTTGTTGGATATAATTGCCGTAACGTAGAAATATGCAATGGTGAATGTGATAATAGCATCCGCAATGCCTGTACGACTCCTAATTCTCTTACTGCTTCATTTGGGCAAACCGACGATGCTAATTATTGGTACTGGTATTGTCCAGGCAAGGGTCCCGGCGGATTAGATTCTCCTCAATGTTCTCTTCATAAGCCGGTTCCTGGAGCTTGCCGAACGTTTCTAGGCGGGATAGATCCTCTACCTACTGCGTCTAACCAGTTATGTGCGGATGGGACAGCATCAGCTGTTTCCGGACTTGGTACAAATAGTTCTCCATGGAGTTGGACATGCTCTGGGCAATATGGAGGCATTAGTGTGAATTGCAATGCGAAAAAGCCTTGTGTTTATGATAATTACAGCTGCAACAGATCAGGATTTGATGTGAAATGTGCTAATACCTATCCTGAAAATTGTGGAAAATCCTTGCCTGTCAACATGGTTTGCAGCGCAAGGGATGTAAATGGCACTTGCTCCGGAGTTCTAAGCCAAAGCAACTGTGCGGCTGCAGGAGTTCCTTGCGCTAACACTACGGAAAATTGCGCATCTTGTCCGTTGGAACCTGGCATATGGAGAGAAGTGACGCCATAAAATGAAAAAAATTTCTAAGCTTGCAAGAAAAGCCCCGCTGTTGCGGGGTTTTTGCATAACCAGGAAACCCCGCACGCCCGAGGAGAGGTCCGAAGGAG
>CAZFCX010000029.1:10897-12295 GCA_964517825.1 uncultured Bdellovibrionales bacterium | reverse complement strand
TATTCCTGAGGGATATATTTTGACATTGTCACAGACAAAATCTGGCGGGAAAGGTTTTTGTTTCACAGCAGCGGCATTTTCCGTGCTGGCTACTTTCCTGGGAGCTATTTTAGGAATTGCTTTACTGGCTAGTTTCCAAAATCTTAATCCAATCTTCTTATGTCTAGCGGCCGGAGCCATGCTTTTTATTGCAATTCATGAGCTTTTGCCCGAAAGTTTCAGATACAAAGACATCAAAACTTTTGTATTAGGTATTGCCTTAGCTTTTTTTGTTTACTTTGTGCTGCGTTTGTTATAATTTTTTCAATATTGGTGTGTAATTCAACTATATGAACAAACAAAAAGTAAATTACTTCATTGATTTTTTAGCCCTGATCTCTTTTGTTTTGACCGCGCTATCTGGTCTGGCAATTAAGTTTTTTATGCCCAGCGGAGTTCGTCAAGGAAGGCTGCAAGAATTTTTAGGAATTCAAAAAGGAGCTTGGTCGGAAATTCACGATTGGTCGGGGATACTTCTGATTATTTTTGTAATAATCCACATCATCCTTCATTGGAATTGGATTGTATCTCTGACAAAAAACATGCTCCAATCCAACAATGGCGAGAATAAAACAGAAAAAAAACAATAGTACTAAGATTAAAAGCTTAAGTCTAGCATGCAAACATGCTCATTCTTATCTTGAAACACAGTTCTAATCCCAGTAGCAGAATAAATTAGCTACGGGGCAGGCATTGTTCACAATTACCGACAATTTAACCCTCCTTTTCTGGAGGGTTTTTAAAATTGCAATTAAGTTGAGAATTTGCCCAGAGTGTGCTTATAATAAGGTATTATAAAAAGATTATTTTTATGAAAAAGAAAATAATGACCCTTTGCTGCATACATGATGATTCCCGCATATTGCTGGGCATGAAAAAGCGCGGGTTTGGGACGGGCAGATGGAATGGCTTTGGCGGAAAAACTCATGAAGGCGAAACAATTGAGCAAGCAGCCATACGAGAAACTAAAGAGGAAGCCGGAATAGAAGTTGAGAATCTAAATCAACGCGGAGTGTTGACATTTATTTCTGAAAATAATCCGGAAGAACTGGAGGTACACATTTTTAGCAGCAATGATTTTAAAGGGGAGCCGGTCGAAACCGAAGAAATGCGGCCGCAATGGTTTTTGTTTGATAAAATTCCATATGATTCTATGTGGGCAGACGATCTTCTTTGGCTGCCGTTACTTTTAGGGGGCAAAAAATTTGAAGGTAAATTTTTGTTTGACAGTGATGGCAAGAAAATATTAAAGTACGAGCTTAAAGAGATTTGATTAAAAACGCCCTTATAGTTTCCGCTCAAGGCGGACCAGCCTCGGGCTGGCAATAGAAAACAAAAGATTTGCTTTCGTAGCTCAGT
>CAZFCX010000029.1:0-10887 GCA_964517825.1 uncultured Bdellovibrionales bacterium | reverse complement strand
GATTCCTGCCGAGAGCACAAGACGGGCCTATGGTCTAGTGGTAGAACATGACATTTTTACCCCGTACTAAATTTGGGGATATAGTTAAGTGGTATAACAGGGCATTTTTATCCTCACACCAAAAGACGGGCTCATGGTATAGTGGTAGCACATCGCATTCGCATTGCGGGGACGCGAGTTCGATTCTCGCTGAGTCCACATATTTGGTGTGAGGGCGCATTGCTGAAACGCCCCGATTTCAATCGGGACTAGGTTCACTGGAAATTAATTTGTCGCGCATGCTTTTCTATATCGAAATATCAAAAGAAAATTTGCTGCACAATTTCCGGATGATGAAATCTTTAGTGCGGCCGGGCGTGAAAATCGTTTCCGTCATAAAAGCCGACGCTTACGGACACGGACAAAATGTTGTGGCTAAAATCTTGGAAAAAGAAACCGACTATTTCCAGGTGGATGATTTTTCTGAACTCAAACTTTTGCGCCAAGTTTCCAAAAAGCCGACATTTGTTTTTGGCTATGTTGAGAAAAGCGAAATGGCGGAAGCGATCAAATTCGGAGGAATACTCTGTGCTTATGATGAAACGCAAATTAAAAATATAAACGCAGCTGCCAAAAGATTGGGTAAAAAAGCAATTGTACATATCAAAATAGACGCGGCATTGGGACGGCAAGGAGTGCTGGTAAAAGATTTGCCAAAATTAATTGATGTTCTCAAGAAATGCCAAAACATAGTTGTTGACGGGGCCTATTCTCATTTTGCCAACATTGAAGACACAACAGATTTCTCACATGCGCAAAAACAACTAGATTTGTTTGAGATGGCCCTGGCTATATTCAGGAAAAATGGATATACAAAACTGAAAACTCACATTTCGGCCAGCTCCGGCATCATGGCGTATGAAAATAAAAATGGGAAGACATCTCTGGTGCGGACAGGCATAAGCCTCTATGGTCTGTGGCCATCGGAAGATTTACGCAAAAAAATGGAAACAAAAAAATTCAAACTAAAACCGGTTCTGCGCTGGGTAACGCATGTGGCACAAATAAAAAATTTGCCAAAAAATTATCCAATTGGTTATGGGCTGACATATATTACTCCCAAACCGATGAAAATTGCGGTTATCCCGCAAGGCTATAGCGACGGCTATGATCGCGGGCTTTCCAATTTGGGCGCAGTTTTGATTCAAGGAAAACGCTGCAAAGTTTTGGGACGAGTGGCGATGAACATGTTTGTCGTTGATATTTCACATTTGAAAAACGTGAAAAATGAAGAAGAAGTTGTGCTTTTGGGCCGGCAGAGCCAAGCAGAAATCACAGCAGAAGAAATAGCCGGGCGTTTGGGTACTATAAACTATGAGATTGTGGCGCGCATCTCACCACTGCTGCCAAGAATTACGCGCTAAAAAATAGCGCCAAGGCCTAATTTTTAAAGACATACTCGCGTAATTTCTAAAACTGAAACGATTTTGTCCGGCTGAGCGTATATAATTATGCGAAATGTCTGAAAGGGCTGATGAAGAAGAAAAAAAATAGAGAATTTAATAAGATTACCGAAAAGACAACAGACGAAGAGTTGGTGGCAAAAACGCTGAAAAATCCAGAAATCTATGCTTTGCTGGTTGAGCGTTATGAGAAAAAACTTTTGCGGTACATTATGCGTATTCTTTCGGGAACAAAAGAAGACGCGGAAGACATTTTGCAAGATGTTTTTTTAAGTGCATACAAAAACCTGAATGATTTTGATCAGGACCTGAAATTTTCTTCCTGGATCTATCGCATTGCGCACAATAAAGTTATTAGCCATTTTCGCAAAGTCACAGCTCGGCCGAAAACCATGACCTACGAAGGCGACTCGCAACTGCTGAATATTTTGGCTAGCGAAGAAGATATTGCTAAAAGTATGGAAAAAAGACATGATGCTGCCGAAGTCAGAGATGTTTTGGATGAATTGGATGAAAAATATCGCGAAGCGCTGGTCTTGAAATTTTTGGAAGAAAAAGATTACAAGGAAATTTCCGATATTTTGGAAAAACCGATGGGCACAGCAACGCTCATCAATCGGGCGAAAAAACAATTCAAGGAAAAAGTTGAGGCGAAGCAAAAAATTAAAAAAGGCTAAAATATAAATTTAAATAGATAATTTAATTTTTTCAATATCCATTATGACCCGGTAGTGAAAATTCGAAAAACAAAAGGCATAATTTTTTATTCTTTTAATAAATATCTTAATTATTTAATTATAGCAATAATCAAAACGAAATTTAATTGGGCAAAGCCCATTCGAATTTCTACTACCGGGTATGACAGAAATCAGCGATAAAATTATTAAAGACATCAAAGAAAAAAATATTCATCCCAAGCCGCGCTGGTTTTTTGCGGTTAGAAATTTAGCCTTTTGGCTCTTGTTTGTAGCCGCAATTTTTGTGGGCGCTCTTTCTTTTGCAGTCATTCTGGATGTTTTAACCAACCATGATTGGGACATATATCTGCGCATGCACAAAACTTTCGGCCAATATATCTTATTGTCTTTGCCGTATCTCTGGATTGTCTGTCTCATTTTTTTTGCTTGGATTGCCTATTATGATTTCGTGCACATCAAAGGCTGGTATCGCCATAGCGTCTATTTGATTGTGTCCATAAGCATTCTGGGCAGCTTGCTTTTAGGCGGCCTGCTTTTTTATTCCGGTGTCGGAAAAAAAATAGATCATGCTTTGGATGCCAGAGTTCCTTTTTACGGAATGATGAACATTAACAAGCGGAAAATCTGGTGCCAGCCGAAAGAGGGTTTGCTGGGTGGGGAAATTATGCCCCCGCCGCTGGAAGCTCCGGAGAGAGTTATTATCAAGGATTGTCTTGGCAGGGAATGGAACATCGAAAGACCGAATATGAAACCTTTTTTGATGCGTGTTGGCGATAGAATAAAAATTATCGGACACGAAATAGACGAGATGCATTTTGAAGCGGAAGAATTTCGTCGTTGGTAAAAGCTTGTTCAGTAACCCCAGAAGCAAAGCTTCGCTTGCTACGGGGCAGGCTAGTTCAGTAACAAAAAACCATCCTTCGCGGGATGGTTTTTTATTTGATAACAATTTTTTCAGTTTTTTCCAAAGTTTCTTGAACTAATTTTTCAATATCGAGATTTTTTTCGGCTGCGAGAACGGCAGGCAATTTCGCTCGGGTTTCCGGACTTTTCGGCATCAGGCGTGTGCAACAATCATCATGGGGTAATTTAGAAATATCATAAGTCCCTATTTTTCTGGCGATTTGCATAATTTCTTCTTTGTCCAGACCGATGAGCGGACGGAAAACCGGCAAGGTGGCGGCTTCATTCACAGCTAAAATATTTTCTATGGTCTGCGAAGCGACTTGACCAAGGCTGTCGCCAGTGACCAAGGCTAAACACTTTCTTCCGCCAGCTGGCGGATTAGCTAAACCTTCAGCGATGCGAATCATAAAGCGGCGATAGAGAATCACGCGGAGCGGCGCAGGAGTTTTCAGCATAATTTCTTTTTGCAAATCAGCAAAGGGAATGGAATATAAAGTTCCGATTGCTCCGAATTTTTGCAAAACTTTAATAAGTTCTGAAACTTTTTCAATGGAAGCTTTGGAGGTGTAGGGCATGGAATGAAAATGGGCGAAATGAACGGAAACCCCGCGTTTTAAAAGTTGCCAAGCCGCAATTGGAGAATCAAATCCGCCGGACATCATAACCATGGCTTTGCCGCCGGTGCCAACAGGCAAACCGCCCAGTCCTTGAAATTTTTGCGTAGAAACAAAAGCTGATTTATTGATGATGTAAATAAAACATTCGCAATCCGGGTTTTTGAGGCTAACTGATTTTTTTCTGTTTAATTTTTCATAAATATGTCCGCCAACTTCTTCATTGACTTGCTGCGAGGTAAATTTAAATTGTTTATTTGAGCGCTGCGTTCGTACGCAAAATGTTTTGAATTTTTCTTGGCTTATTAAATCCCAGCAAACTTTTTGGAGAGTTTTAATATCTTGTTTAACGCTAACGGCAAAAGAAAAGTTGGCAATGCCGAAAGTGTGCATCAGCGTGTCTTTAATAGCAGATTGACTTTTCAGTCCTTTTTTATTGAGCTCAACTAAAATGCCGCCTGAAGTTCTAGAAACACTTTCAAAACAGCCTGGAGCAAAAACTTCCAGTTGGTTTTTGATATTTTGCATGAGGCGCGACTCAAAATAATTCCTGTTTTTTCCCTTGAGCGCGATTTCACCGTAATGAATTAAGATGCAATTCATGTATTTAGTATATCGTATTTAGTATCTAGTATAAATAGCATGAATACAAATAAAAGAAAAGAGCTGATTTTCTCAATTAAAATGAGCCTTGAGTTACAAGGCATCCTAATGTATAATTATGCTTAGCATTGCGGTTTAGATTAATTTTAAAACAAATGGAAAAAGACATTATTACAAAAATAAAGGAGGCGAATCTTTTGGGCCGGGGAGGTGCTGGTTTTCCAACCTGGATGAAATGGGATGCGGTCAAAAAGCAAGAAGGCCAAGGCAAAAAAATATACGTCATTGCTAACGGTTCCGAGGGCGAGCCGAACATTTTCAAGGACGAATATATTCTCAAAAACCATCCCCAAGAATTCATTGAAGGCATCAAAATAGCCTTGGAAACTTTTGCCAATTCGGAAGCCATCATTTATTTGAACCATAAGTATTTTGATAAATACAAAAAAAGCCTGGAAAAATTCAGCCAGGGTTTTCCGATTTCCTATTTTAGAAAAACGGCGGGTTATTTGGCTGGAGAAGAAACAGGCCTACTGAATCACATCGAAGGCCGGCGGATTGAACCACGTCCGAAGCCGCCCTATCCGGCCGAAGCGGGACTATACAATTTGCCGACGTTGGTTAATAACATCGAAACTTATTACAGAATTTACGAAATTAAAAACGATCTTTATGCCGGCAAAGCCTTTTTTTCGATTGAAGGCGACGTGAAAAACAAAGGCGTTTTTGAATTTCCGGAAAATTATTCAGTCAGGAAAATTTTAGAAGAAACCGGCAACTGGCCAACCTTTGATTTTTTTGTGCAATATGGCGGCGGTGCGGCCGGCACAATTTATCTGCCGGAAGAACTGGGTGAACCTAAAAAAGGGGCGGCTTCAATCATAGTTTTCAATCGCCAAAAAACTGACGCGCTCAAGCTCATGCGGCGCTGGGCCGAGTTTTATTCCAAGGAAAACTGCGATAAATGCACGCCTTGCCGTGAAAGTTCAATCAGGATTTTAGAAATGGCTCAAAAAAATAAACTCGATTTTGACAAACTGGAAAAAATGTTTTTTGTCCTGGAAAAAACGTCCTTTTGCCCATTAGGAAAAGGCATGGCCACTCCGTACAGAACACTTATAAATAAAATACTAAGAGAGGATACTAATAAGTAGAATTTTAAATTTTAAGTTTTAAATTTTAAATCAAATCAAAATTTAAAAATGACAAAAAACAATTACGATTTAGAACAGAGAACAACAAAATTCAGTGAGGATATTATTGTTTTTCTGAAGACTCTTGAAAAGAATAGCATAAATATTCCATTGATTAATCAGTTAGTAAGGTCGGCTACTAGTATTGGAGCCAATTATTTTGAGGCTAATGGGGCTGCATCGAAGAAAGATTTTAAAAATAAAATATGTATCTGCAAAAAAGAAGCCAGGGAAACAAAATATTGGCTGCAATTAATTGCCAAAGCTAATCCTGAGAAAAAAGAAGAATGTCGAATATTTTGGCAAGAAGCTCAGGAATTAACCCTAATATTTTCTAAAATTATTATTACAATAGAAAAAGAAAAATTAGACAGGGCTAATTAAAAAATTTAAAATTAATATTTCAATTAAAACTTAAAATTTATAATTTAAAATTTACTCAGATGAACAGTTTTAAAATTTATATCAACGACAAAGAAATTGAAGCCAATGAGGGTGAGCGAGTTTTGGATATTGCCCGAAGAGAAGGAACTCATATTCCTTCGCTTTGCAATCATCCCGACTTGGAGCCGCATGAAAGCTGCCGGCTCTGCATGGTTGAAGTGGAAGGGGACAAAAATCTCAGGGCTTCCTGTGCGCTGCTCGCCAAACCGGGAATGAAAATTAAAACTGACACGCCAACCACCCAGAAAGCCCTCAAAACAAATTTAGCCCTTTTATTTTCCCAGCATGAAGACAATTGCGAACATTGCGGCCGGGTTGAAAAATGCAGATTGTATGAATATGCCGAAAAATATGCGGCCTGCGGGAATATTCACATTGACCGCAAAAAGAAGCTGCCGAAATTTCAATTTGGACCTTCAATATTTTTAGATCAAAGCAAATGCATCAATTGTCAGAATTGTTCGGATATGTGCTCCAAGCAAACCAAAGGCGGATTTATAACCCTGAAACAATCGGGAGAAACTTTCGAAATGTTTCCTTCAGAAGAAAAGAACATTGATTGCATCTATTGCGGTCAGTGCATCATGCATTGTCCGGTTGGAGCCCTGTCAGAAATCGAAAGCTACAAGGAGGTTAAAAAACTACTGCAAGATTACAGGAAAAAGGTCGTTTTTCAGTTCGCGCCTTCAGTTCGAACCAGCTTTGGGGAAGAATTCGGAATGCCTTTAGGCACCAATGTGACGGATAGAATTTTTACAGCCCTGAAAAAAGTGGGCGCCTATAGGGTTTTTGATACCAGTTTTGCTGCAGACGTCACGATCATTGAAGAAGCCAAAGAACTTTTGGAAAAAATCGAAAAAGGCGACAACACTACCATGATTTCTGCCTGCTGTCCGGCCTGGGTAAAATACGCCGAATTTTATGAGCCGGAACTGCTCAAAAATTTAACCACTGTGCGTTCGCCGCAGATAATATTGGGGGGCTTGATTAAGACTTATTGGGCGGAAAAAGAAAAGCTTAATCCAAAAGATATTGTCAGCGTTTCCATTATGCCCTGCACGGCTAAAAAATTTGAAATCAAAAGAGAGGAGCTTTTTATAAACGGCAAAAAGACAATCGATTATGTTTTGACAGTTAGAGAAATGGCCAAGCTGCTCAAAGAGTTTGATGTTCATTTGGATAAGATTGAGCCGGATGAAACTGACAAAGAAATCTTGGCCAATCCTTCCGGTGCCGGTGAAATTTTCGGCGCGGGTGGCGGAGTTCTGGAAGCGGCTCTTAGGACAGTTTATCAAAAACTGACTGGCCAAGAACTGGAAAATTTTGAATTTAAGCCACTGCACGAATTTAAGCGAACAAAAATGGCCGAAGTAACGATCGGCGGAAAAACAATGAAAGTCGTGGCGGTCAGCGGAATGGAAAATGCCAAGAAAATTCTGGAAGAAGTTAAAGCTGATCCGACCAAATATGCCTATGTGGAAGTCATGGCTTGTCCGGGCGGATGCATCGGCGGCGGCGGCCAGCCGGTTCCGATTGATGATGAAATCAGGAAAGCCAGAGCGGCTGGACTCTATTCAACTGATGCGAACAGAAAAGTGCGCACCTCGCATGGCAATCCGGGAATCGACATTATTTACAAAGAATTTTTGAATAACGATAAAATTTGTCACAAAGTTTGCCATACGAAATATGAGAAAAGTAAGAAAGGAAAGGTAAAGAAAGTGTAATTATAACTTTCAAATATTAAAGCCAGCTTTCTTTTTAGAGACTATTTGTCAAAGCATGCTCTAAAAAGAAAGCTGGCTTTAATTTATAATGTAGTTTATAATTTTATAATTATTTGTATTTTACGGATTGATTTATGAAGATTGGCATTGTTGGACTTCCAAACCCCAGTCGCAAATTCGTCTACTGACGAATTGCAACGGGGCAAGTGTCGGAAAATAATTAAAGTAAATATATGTCTCTAAAAATAGGAATTGTAGGGTTGCCAAACGTAGGGAAGTCTACATTATTTAAAGCTTTGACAAAAAATCCGGTGGATATTAGCAATTATCCCTTTTGCACAATTGAGCCGAATGTTGGCGTGGTGAAAGTGCCGGATGAGCGTTTGGAAAAATTGGCCAAAATGTCGGATTCGGCCAAAATCGTGCCAGCCGTGGTTGAGTTTGTGGATATTGCCGGCATTGTTAAGGGTGCTTCTGAGGGCGAGGGTTTGGGCAACAAGTTTTTGGCTAATATAAGGGAAGTTGACGCAATTGCCCAAGTCGTGCGGGTTTTTTCCGCCCAAGGCGGATCCGCCTATGGCGGAGAAAATATAACCCATGTATACCAAACCGTGGATCCCGCAAGGGATATTGAAATTATTAACACTGAACTTATTTTAGCCGATCTGGAAACCGTAACCAAAACAGAAGCTCGGGTTGAGAAAGAGGTGCGGGGTAATAAAAAGGGTGCTGATAAACAGTTAGAAATCGTCCGAAAAGTAAAAATGGCTCTAGAAAGCGGAAAATTGGCCAATGAGACAGAAAATATCATGGAAATGCTGAATTCACCGGCTGCCTATGAAAATGAAAAAATTATTATCCGCGAAATGTCGCTTTTGACTATGAAACCTTTTCTTTTTGTTTTTAACGTGGCTGATACTTGCCCCGTTAAATCCGACGAAGTCGGAGCTGCTGCGCAGCAATTTAACGGGGTGAACCAAAAATTGGCTGACGAGCTGGAAAATAGGAAAAATATCAAGTTGGACATCAAGATTGAAGAAGAATTAATTGATATGAATGAAGCAGAAAAGGCTGAATTAGGCCTTATTTCACATATTGGGGATTTGATAATTGCCGCTTATGACCTTTTGGGCTTGATGACATTTCTCACAACTGGGAAAGATGAGTCCCGTGCTTGGACAGTCAAAAAAGGCGCGACCGCTCCCGAAGCTGGCGCTGCCATTCACACTGATTTTCAGGAAAAATTCATCCGGGCGGATGTGATTATGTGGGATAAGCTTTTGGAAATCGGTTCCTGGGGCAAAGCGAAGGAATTGGGGATAATAAAAACCGTTGGTAAAGAATATTTGGTTCATGATGGCGAGGTTATTGAATTCAAAGTCTAATTTCTTAGCGGAGAGGCTTGCCCCGTTATGAGCGAAGCGAATTTTACGGGGTTATAGAATTCAAAGTTTAGCTTTTAAAAAATAATAAATACAAAATAAAAAACTGCAGAGCTAAGTCGGCAGTTTTTATTTTTTTATTTTTGCAAAAACTTGTCGCCAATTTTTGATTTGTATGTTATAATTTCAATATGAAACATCTAAAACATTCTTCCAAAATAGGAACAATATTAGCACATATAAAAAAGTGCGTTCTAGACGAATTTAACTTGAAAAAACAGGCTGATGAGCTTGGAATCAGTGTTTGGCAGACACCCAGTTTTTTGTTTATTGTTATGGGCGTTATTATTGTGGCAGCCATGACAGGAGTCTTTTTTGTTTCTAAAAATTATGATTCTCCTGAAATTTTGATTATTAGTGAATCGACTGTAGTTATGCTACTTTTTACTATAGGCAATTTTGTAATAAGAAGCGTGGAAGAAGTTGCTAAGTCAAACAAGATGAAAAGCGAATTCGTTTCAGTCGCTTCTCATCAGCTCAAAACTCCGATTTCCGAAATGAAATGGGGGATAGAACTGCTCCTTTCCAAATTTTCCGAAGGATTGACTGAAAAACAAAAAGAAGTTGTTGGTGCAATTGCGCACTCCGGCGAAAAAATGGCGAGGCTAGTCAATGACCTTTTGGATGTTGCCCGCATTGATCAGGGCAATTTGGCTTTAGCTAAAGATAAAATCAATATGCGAAAATTGATTGAGGACGCGGTTGAAATGCAAAAGGAGCTGGCTCTGGCTTCGAATGTGAAAATCAAAGAGTCCTACAAAAGCAAGCATTTGGATGTAATTGCCGATAAGCGCCGCATTTCAGTAGTGCTTGATAATCTTATTTCCAATGCTATTAAGTATATTGACGGCAAAGGCGTGGTAGAAATTATTTTAGAAGACGCCGAAAAGGACATGATTCAGGTAAGCGTCAGGGATAATGGAGTGGGGATTCCGCGTGCAGAGCAGCAAAATATTGCCGAAAAATTTTTCCGCAGCAATAATTCAATCAGAAATAAGACAGATGGAACCGGTTTGGGCTTATACATAGCTAAAAATATAGTGGAACAATCAGGTGGATCGCTTTGGTTTAAATCGATTGAAAATGTCGGTTCGGAATTCTATTTCACATTGCCAACACCCGAAAAGAGTAAAATTAAGCAATAAATTGTTAATTTTAAACCCGAAAAATCCGAAAATTGATTCGAATAATTCGAAAAAATTCGAAAGTTCGAGCAAATTTTATAATTTCGAGTTGCTATACTTATGACAAAAATTCTAATTATTGAAGATGATTTGGTTTTACAGAAAGCTCTGTCGGAGTATCTGAGTACGGAAGGCTTTGAAACCAAAACGGCTTCTGATGGTGAAACCGGAGAAAAAATGTCAGCAAGCGAAAAGCCGGATTTGATTTTGCTGGATATTATTTTGCCAAAAAAAGACGGCCTTGAAGTTTTGCGAGCTGTTCGGTCCAATGAAAAAACCAAAAAAATTCCAATTGTATTGCTGACGAATTTGGACAGCATAGAGGATGTGGAAAAAGCCCTGGAGCTTGGAGCCACAACCTATTTGGTCAAGGCTGACTATAGACTTGAAGAGGTAACAGCAAAAGTAAAAGAATTGTTGGGTATCAAATAGCGAGAGTCTCTACGAACTACGAATTTTGTACCCGCCTACCGTCGAGGCAGGCAAATATACAAATACAAGTTCAACTGTTTTTATTGAAGGCTGCAATTATTTCACATTAGTATATTCGTATTTATTAGTAATTCGTAGAGAAACACTAAAACAAAAATGCAAATAAAAAATAAACAGTTGAAAGAATTTCTTCTGGATTCCA